>CAZPOJ010000028.1:0-24151 GCA_964588005.1 uncultured Sphaerochaeta sp. | reverse complement strand
GTGCTGAAGCCCTGGTAAGATGGAACCATCCTACCAAGGGGATGCTCCCTCCCTTTCAGTTTATCTCTATATTTGAAGAGCACAACCTCATCACTGAACTGGATATGTTTGTCTTGGCCCAGGTGTGTGAAAAACTTGTCAGCTGGCAACAGAGAGGGACCCCCTTGTTGCCCATCTCAGTCAACCAGTCTCGTTTACACCTGGATAACCCGCACTATATACCTGACCTCCTCAAGGTGGTGAACCAGTTTGACATCAACCACAACCTCTTGGAGTTTGAGCTGACAGAGAGCATCTTCCTTGAGAATATGGATCATCTTGCCTTGGTGGTAGCTTCCCTACGCAAGGAGGGGTTCAGTGTTTCCATTGATGATTTTGGTTCGGGGTACTCATCTTTGACCATGCTTAAGAATATCACCGTTGATTTTCTCAAGCTTGACCGAGAGTTCCTCATGTATGCAGAGGATAATATCCGCAGTCAGAAAGTCATCCACAGCGTCATCCAGATGGCGCACGAACTGGGGATTGTCATTGTTGCTGAAGGGGTCGAGACAAAGGAGCAAGCAGAGATGCTCAAGGCTATGGAGTGTACCATAGCGCAGGGCTATTACTACGAGAAGCCCATCTCCATGGATGCCTATGAGGAGCTTTTGAAGAAAACTCCTCATGCAAGACAACTGTCACTACACAGCTTACGCTGATTACTTGTATCGAGTCGCTTATGCAGATAATCTGATTTTTAAGAGTATGGGGGAGAGGTTGTGCATTGATACGAGCGTGTTCAAACTTTTCTTTTTTCTTTTTCTTTTTGAAAGTAAGTATCTCTATTATTACTTTGAAAACTCCTTTATACTATTGAAAGTGTGTCTCATAAGGTCATAATGATTCTTGAATTACTAGGAGGACTTTTGAAGGGAGTAGCAGACGGTGATAGGATCCTGTGGGCAACCAAGGGTCGAAAAATCCAAGAAACTAAAGCTCATACCCTCCGTTTGATTTTGGTAGGTATTATTGTTTTTGTTCTTATCGTAGCTACCTTTTTCTTTTTTTATCAACAGGTGAACAGTCTGTTGCAACAGCAGAGCTATTTCTACCTGCAGGAGATTACAACCAAAAGCGCTGAACAACTCAAAGACAAAATCACCGGTGACCTTGAGATGCTGGAGGCTGTTGCCCTCATTTTAGGAGCACTTGACGAGTTTGATTATTCCTACTGGCTAACCGTCATGGCTGACCATCCTCTATTTTCAGAGTTTCAACGGTTTGGGTTCCTCTTTCCTAATGGCCGTATCTACACTTCGGAGGTCCAGAACTTTGATGTTTCCCAGCGGGAGTATGTCCAAGCTGTCTTGCAGGGAAAGACGGTCATCAGTGAGGTATTCATCGACGAGGTTCATCAGAAATCGACTCTGGCCTTTGGTGTTCCTATTATACACCACCAAGAAGTAATAGGGGCTATCGGCTTCGGTATGGTGATCAAGGAATACGAAGAGGTATTTAACCTCTCTTCCTTTGCTGGGGAGGGAACCATCCACCTCTTGGATGGAGAGGGGACCACCATCCTCAAACTAGGGGATGCGAATATCCCCAGAAGGCTCGATCTGAATACCCTGCAAGAGGATTTCAAGGCAGGGCGAAGTGGCATAGTCCGCCTTGAGAATCGTGGCCCTCCTCGAGTCTTGGCCTATGCTCCTGTTGGAGTTGAAGACTGGGTCCTTCTCTTGGAAATACCGAATACATTCATTCTCAAGACACAAGATCAGACCAGGCTGTATGCTCTGCTGATGACCTTTCTCTATGGTGTCCTGCTACTCTTCTTCCCCTATTTTATCCTATACAAACGAAGGAGGTATGAGCTTTCCCTGCTCAGACTTGCCTATTTTGATGAAATGACGGGCATAGCCAACTATACCCTTTTTGTGGAGAGAGCTGAGCTTCTGGTAGAGCAAGAGGGTTCAGAATACGCCTGTATAGTCCTGAATATCCGTCGCTTCAAGCTTATCAACGACCTGTTTGGCTACTCCTACGGAGACTACCTGCTCAGGCAGATCGCCTCGATGCTCCCCCCTCTCTGTGCAGAGAATGAATTATATGCCAGAAAAGAGGCTGACCGGTTCATCCTGTTCCTCAAGCAGGAGAGAGCTGAAGAGCGGATACATGCCATGTTGTTGGCTATGAACCAGATTCTCCTACCCGATACTGCCCGGTTCAAGCTGGAGATAGTAGCAGGAATCTTTTTCCTACAGAAACCTCTTCCTATAAATATCTGTATTGATAGGGCAGGCCTTGCCCTGGACCATCTGAAAGCTGAGCATGGCAAGTACTATATGGTATACGACGAGACCATCCGGGAGCATCTGCTCGATGAGAGCGAGTTGATCAAGGGTTTCCATGAGGCCCTGGAGACTAGACAATTCTTTGTGCTGCTTCAGCCCAAATACTGCCTTGCGACCGAAAAAATCATGGGCGCTGAAGCCCTGGTCAGATGGAACCACCCTACAAAGGGACTTCTCTCCCCCTTGCAGTTCATACCTGTATTTGAGGAGAACAAACTCATCGCCGAGCTTGATATGTTTGTCCTAGGGGAGGTCTGCAGCAGATTACGCTCCTGGCAGGAGCAGGGGTTGGAAGTGCTTCCCATCTCGGTCAACCAGTCCCGTGTACACCTGGAAAACCCCAGTTATGTTGTCGACCTCGTACATACTGTCGACCGCTATGGGCTGGAGCACAGCCTGTTGGAGTTTGAGATGACCGAAAGCATCTTCCTTGACAACCTCAAACATCTCAAGGCGGTGATCTCTTCGTTGCAGATAGAAGGATTTAAGATATCCATCGATGATTTTGGTTCGGGCTACTCCTCCTTGAATATGCTCAAGGACATCACCGTTGACTATATCAAGCTTGACCGTGAGTTCCTCATGGAAGCAGAGGATGACCAGCGTAGCCAGGCGGTGATACACAGTGTTATTCAGTTGGCACAAAGCCTTGGCATCAGCATCGTCGCCGAAGGGGTTGAGACCGAGGGCCAGGTTGCTATGCTCAAGGGTATGGGGTGTGCCATGGCCCAAGGCTATTACTTTGAGAGACCCCTCACTATTGAAGCCTTTGAGAAGCTCCTCAAGAGGGTAGAGTAGTTCTTCTCATCGAAGGTCTTCTATTACAAAGGAGAAGGCCCCGGAGCTTGTATCCAGGGAGAGGGACTCCACTCCATGGCGGACGCTCCCTACAAAGCTTGCACTTTCCGCCTCCCTCTGTACCAGAACACTTCCCCCGTCCTCAAAGGTGATAATGCCGCTATGCACTGCTGCCATGCCTATGGTGGATGTATCAGCATAGAGGTCGGTTCCCCATACCTTTCCCTGTGCTGTTCCCCCCTTGGGGAAGGTGATGCTAACTCGCTCACCCCTCTCTTTTGGCAGGGCAGATCCTTGCATTGCCCAGATATCCACCCTCTCCTCCCTTGGCAGGGTGGTCCTGATCCCCAGAGAGATGGAGTTACCCCCGCTGCCGAACCCAAAGCCCAAGCCCAATTGGGTGCTGCACCCTGTTGCTAAAACAAGCAGCAACACGACAAGCAACGATGTGTAATATTTCTTTTTCATATGCATATCCCTTCCGTGTGTCCAGTATACAGAGGATAGGGGAGAATAGACACCTCACTCACACGGCAAGCTTGCCATCACCTTCTCTGATATCGTCCTGTCCACTTCCACCTGGTAGCGCATGATGGTGATGCTCTTCTCCTCACTGTCGAAACATAAGAGGTACCATCGGGGTTTTGTCATCTCAAACAGGGAGGTCCTTCCATGAAACGATCCTAGGATGAACTCTGAAGTTGTCCTGGTGAAGCTGTAGAGCAGGTCCCCTTGGTGGTAGTGCCCAGCGAGGTAGAGAAGCCCCTTGTTCCTCACCATGAGGCGGATAATGCTCTCCCTTTCTTGGGTATCGCTTAAGACGAAGTAGACCAGAGAAGGCTTGCCGTAGAGGGGCATGTGTGAGAAGAAGAGCTTGGGACGACTGTCCTGCGTGACAGCTCGCTCCAGCTCTTGGCGTTGCCTTCTTCCCAAGGCTCTGGTTGCCGTATCCAGCAGGTAGAACGAGATACCCCTATGGGCAAAGGCGTGGTAGGGGGGAGTTCCGACAAACTCTTCCCAGTAAGCTTTATGGTCGGTACCCGCTCGGATGTCATGGTTGCCCTTGACCGCGTAGGTTTTGATGCCTCTCTCTGCAAGTTTATCCTTATACTCTGAAAAAAGTATGAATTCCTCAGGCTTGGAGTTTTCTGTGATGTCCCCCAAGCTTATCATGTGGGTGAGGTGCTTTGCCTTTTCACTTGCTGGATGCTCGCTCTGGTAGGTATCTATCCAGCTAAAAAACAGCTCGTTCTCATAGTAGACACCCCCCTCTGTTCGATTGAAGTGCTCATCAGAAGTGAGCAGGAGGGTAAAGGAAGCGGGGCTTTCTACAGCTTCGGCGATGGTGAAGGTGTTCTTCTCATCCGATGCCTTCTCTCCATCGAGGAAATAGAGCTCCGGAAGGGAGCAAGAAGAGAGCAAAAGTGCAAAGAGCAGAAACAACACAAAGACCAATCTCCTCATAGCCACACCCCCATCTCCTCCATCCACTGTCTCCTTCGTTGTGTATCACTGAAGCAGAGCGAGAAGGCGAGTTCTGCTTCAGTGATAAAGAAGGACTCGCTGATACGGTCACTGACTCGTACCAATGGCCTCGCAACCAAAACCAGGTTCTCCCCAAGGGCCAGGGCAAGGGAGAGACCGTACCAGAGGGAGAGGTTAGCCTCACGCATGGCAAGGGTATCGGTGGCCATAAACAGATTTGCATAGAGGCGGTCAAAAAAAGTTTGTCCTATACTAAGGGCATAGTAGAGGTCCACATTCCACAGGTTCCTGTCATAGCTGGCTGACCAGCTGCTCTTTGTTTGCACCCCGACCCCTGCGCTTAGGAGAGTGGGAAAGTGCTTGCTTTGGGTAGTGGCTTTGAGGGTATACGCTCCTATAAGGGCTGTGGTGCCGTTATCAAGGCCATAGGCATGATAAGCAAGGTTGCAAAATAGCGATCCTGTAACCCTTGCTTTAGAGCCATGGACTTTTTTTGTCATATGCAAGGTGAGATTGGTATCTGGATATTGCAAGCGAAAACTTGCCGTGCCGTAGAGCTCTTCCTGGCCAAAGCCCAGGGTGACCCTGCTTGCAAGGTTTGAAGTGCTTGCAACACTTTCGTTGAGAGAAAGGCTCACCATGGATAGGTTGGGTCGGGCACCAAGGGATCCAGTTATCACGAGAAGAGAAATGGTCAGAACTGACAGCAAGCGATACTTCATTGAAACCCTCTCCCCTCAAAGAATGCCTTATCAAGGGTATCGGACTCTCCTTTTAGACAAAAAAGTCCTTCTCTTTGCTCGCCCTTGGTATATACTGGCTAAAGAACTGCCACCCCCAGTGGTAGTATGAGCACCAGATCATTAGGGAGTCAACTATGAACTTAGAAAAAAATGAAAATCCTCGCACCGTTCGTCTTATAGAATATCTTAATCTGCTTGTGGCCAAACAGGCTGGAAAGGCTGAGTTTCACCTCTACGAAGGCGATCTGCAGAGCGCCACCCCCTTTGAAGTCAATGATGCCTTGGACGCCGTGTTAAGCCAAAGTGATGATGTGGAGGGCCTTTCTGGTGTTGTTTCCCAGTTCATCCGAGCTGTAGGCACCTCCTTGGAAGCCTATCCCCAACCTCTCTACCCCGAGCAGCATCTTCTCTCTTCACTCCAAGATGAAAACAACACGTTGCAAGAGGCCGCAGCAAGGATGAGGGAGCTCTCCTTGCAGATACAGCAAGGGGACCAGAGTAAAATATCTTCCTTGAAGGATTTGGTTGCCTCTACGACATTGCTACGTTCCCACTATGTACGACTGCAGAATGAACTCTTTCCCCTGTTTGAGCTGGCTGAGGCCCACCACAGCTGTGTAAAGCTGATGTGGGCCCTCCAGGACAGGGCTCTTGCCCTGCAAAAAGAGGTGTCCAATGAGCATGACAGCCTTGCATCTTTTTGGAAGGTCTTCGGGCAGTTCTACTTCCATATGCAGATCTTACTCTACCGAGAACGGTATATCCTGTTTCCTGTCGCCTATAGGAGCATTGAGAAGGTGAAGGGTGGTGAGGCTTCCCCAGGGGTGAAAGAGGGGGTGCAATCATTGTTTGTCTCTCCTACAGGCACCCTGGACTTTGTTGTGCTGGAGCGCATTTTCGCCCTGCTGCCTCTGGATATAGCGTTCATAGACAAGGATGACCGAGTAGCTTTCTACTCCGACCCTCCCCATAGGATCTTCCCTCGCTCCCCGAATGTTATAGGGCGTCTGGTGCAGAACTGCCACCCTCCAAAGAGTGTGGACACCGTAGAGAAAATCCTCACTACCTTCAAGGAAGGCAGTGAGGATTCTGCGGAGTTCTATCTAACTATTGGGGAGAAGTTTGTCCACATCGAGTACTTTGCAGTACGCGATGTGCACAACTCCTACTTGGGAACCTTGGAGGTCACCCAAGATGCCACCCACCTCAGATCATTGGTGGGGGAGAAGCGATTACTGTAGGGGGCTGCGAGGGGGTGATGTAATTTTGGAGCAAGGTTACCAGGGGGTTGCTTTCCAACTCCAGGACCTCCATCTCCCGCACTGCGTTCTCGGGGCTGTCTGAAGCGTGGGCTGCATTGACCCGGATGTTTGTGCCGAATTCGCGCCTGATGGTCCCAGCCGGTGCCTTCTCAGGATTGGTGGGGCCTAAGACCTTGCGGATCTCCTCTACAGCGTTGACCCCTTCATAGACGAGGACCATGCACTTCACACGCCCGGGTTTATTGTGGTCCTTCTCTTCACAGTTGCTGGGTTTAATGCCCGACATGAACTCTACGATGGTCTCAAACTGCTCCTCAGAGTACATGTCCCCGAAACTTTCGGTGAGGATGTCCTGGAGCTGGTCGGGAAGCAGGGTGTTGAAGTCCCTTTCAAGGAGCTCTCTTGCCTGCATGCCGTAAACTGGTGCCAGTCTCTTCTTCAGGCCGTCCTTGATGGGACCGTAGAACTGTAGGGCCTGGGCAACGGACATCTTCATCACCTTCATACCTATGATGCGAAGTCCTGTCCTGGAGAACATGTCTATGATCATGCCGGGGCGGGATGAGGCGTACTTCCAGTTGTCCGGCTTGATGATGACCAGGGTTCTCTCGGTACCGTCATGCTTGTGCCGGGTCTCGATGATGTTCTTCTGCTCAGGAAGCCAGGAGGCGAAAAGCGAGAGCGTGGTGTCAGCTTCGCTTTGGCTCAGGGCGGTGAGGACAGCTGGCTCAAAGTAGGAGACTGTGGTCTTTTGTTCGTTGGTGAAGATCAGGTCGGCATAGGTGTCGCGGATGGACTGGCCGGTGACCATTTCAACGGCGCTGTAATCAGGCTGAAAGGCTCCACACACCTGAGCGAGCTCTGTGCAGGGATCCTTGCCGCGGAATACCAGCAGCAGGGAGCGGTGGCGGTATCCACCTGAGGGAGCGAGATTTTGCTCAACATAATCACCGAGGATGACAGAAGCGATAAAGTTTTCTGCCTTCTCCCGTGTTCGGATGATCGAAGCATAATCCTGGGCTATCTTTAGATCCATGGCGATCATCTGAGCGCCAACCAGTTCCAATGATATACGTGATAAAAGCCTGGATAAGACCCCACCTGTTCGACTTTTCGCTACAGTATATGGGGTCACCAGTACATACGACAAGGACTGTTCCATGAGCAGCCTCCTTCTAAGATGTCTGTATGCACAATCCTACAAGGGGTTGGCTCCATTTGTCCATCAAAGTTTATAAAAAACAGTCAAATAACAGCGATTTGACAAGATTTCATTGCAATAAGAGATGCATCATGGTTATTTGGGGTTGTTCCGGCACAACAGGTGCTGTCGACAGTGAGGCAAAGCTCCGGTCGGAAGGCCTTCAACAGCAGTGCATTGGAGATGACACAGATATCGGTACAGACACCCACAAGTTCGACGCTTGTGATGTCAGGACGCTCGTCCAAGGCTTTGGCCATCTCCACCGATCCAAAGGTTGGCTTTTCAAAGAACCTGCCCCGAGGGGCAAAAATCTCTAGTTCCTCTATCAGGCGGTGTCCCTCTGTCCCCTTGATACAGTGCTCGACCGGCAGGCTTTTGCCCTCTGCACTTTCCAGATAATCCTCGTCGTGTGTATCGAGGGTGAACCAGAGCTCCCCCTCGTGGGAGGCAATCTTCTCTACAACGCTTTGCACTACTGCCTGGGCTTCGGCTGTAGCCAAGGAGCCGTAGACAAAATCCTGTTGCATGTCGACTACGACAAGCAGCTTAGAATGAGGTTTTCCACAATCCGTGTATTGAACAGTACGCATAGACATCTCCATGATCCTTATCGGTATAGACTACCGAGGCCATGCTGTTACTTTTAATATCGCTGCGCCTGATAGTCTGTTTTGTGACGAATACAATAAACTTTATATGATGGTCCTTTGACTGGGGGTGGGGCTTGCTGCCCACCTTTACATACAAAAGCCCATCTCGGTGCTTAAGGTCAGGAAGGTGGTACTCAGAGCCTTCGCCCTTCTCCTTGACCTTCAGCCTCTCCATCGGCTGCCCACAGCAGGTGAGCGAGTGACCGCTGTTTTCGACAAGCTCCACAATGGATTCGCAGACCGGACATCGGTAAAAGACAATATTTCTGGCCATAATGCCTCCTTGCATCTTAAACGTACTTCTCTTCAAGGAATTATCCAAGGGCTATTGAGGGGTATTTTCTTCTTTTTCAAGATTCCTTGCTTTTCTCTTCAGAGGTTTGACATCCGTACCCCCTCCCTTGTGCAACCCCCTCTTCACACCCTTACTGTTGTATGGTAGGCTCGTATCTTGCACAACGCTAATGGGGGAATGCGATGAATCTCACATTGCAGGAGAAGGAGCCATCCTTCCTGTATGACACGCCGCTGTTGCACCAGAGTTCTTTCTGGTCGCACGTAAAAGAAAACCAAGGCTACCAGACCAAAGCCTTTGACATAAAAGTTCGCTCTTCAGACATATCGAACCTCGGGGGATCATCCTATCTCCTGGACGATGTCCTAGTGCTCTTGAGTCCGATAAACCGCAACCAGAGCATAGGCTATGTTCCCTATGGGCCACTTCTCAAGCCCACAGAGGAGAAGATGGGACCTTTCTTGGAAGATCTCTCCGTCCAGCTGCAGGAGAAGTTGCCATCCAACTGCATCTTGCTCCGGTACGACCTGCCATGGCAGCGCATCTGGGAAGATAATGAAATATCGTTGCAGTCACAGCAGTTGCGTCTCAACTGGGGAACTGCTTCACACCAGATACGCAAAGCGTGCTCTGACCAGCTGCCCTGTGATACCATGTTAGTCGACCTGAGGGGCAGTGAAGAGGATCTGCTTGCCAATATGCACCACAAGACCCGGTACAACATCCGCCTTGCCCAGCGCAAAGGGGTGGAGGTCAGGGAGGTCACCTACCACGAGTTGCCAATCTTCTACTCCCTCTATACCGAGACATGCCAGCGCAACAACATACAACTGCACGACCTCTCCTTTTTTGAATCGATGTTTGTCGCAGAACTGGAGAAGCCTTATTTCTCCCTTCTTGTCGCCTATCTTGATGGTGTGCCTCTCTCTTCCATGTTCCTTACCCGCTCAGATGATAGGGCAACCTACCTCTATGGAGCTTCCTCGACCTTTAGGCGCAACAGCATGAGCACCTACGCCCTGCAGTGGAGTGCGATCCAATTGGCCCGGTCCTGGGGGTGTACCAGCTACGACCTGTTCGGAGTCTCTCCCACCGAGGAGAAGGACCACCCCATGAGTAGCCTCACCCAGTTCAAGAAAGGCTTCGGCGGTGAGTTCTTCCACCGCATGGGGTGTTGGGATTATCTTTATGACGAGAGCCAGGGCGAAGAGTTCTACGCCTATGAGATGACCGCCAAGGGGTATCACTGCCGCTGAAAAAGCACTTTTACCTCTCCTCCACACGTCATGCCAAGCGATCCCGCCTTGGTGGAGTCAAGCCCGTATTCGAGTGTGATGTTGGCCATAGTCCCATCAGCAAGCATCGAGCGGGCATGCTCTATGGTCGCAGCCTCCACAAGGCCTCCCCCTACTGTTCCTTGGGTTGACCCATCCTGGAAAACAGCTAATTGAAACCCCACATCACAGGGGGCGGACCCGCTTTTTTCTACTACGCGAGCTAGTATATACCCCTCGCTCCTGCTCAAGGTCCTC
Organism: uncultured Sphaerochaeta sp.; assembly: GCA_964588005.1. Lineage (GTDB taxonomy): Bacteria > Spirochaetota > Spirochaetia > Sphaerochaetales > Sphaerochaetaceae > Sphaerochaeta. The sequence goes on along the minus strand of CAZPOJ010000028.1, from coordinate 13,846 downwards.
AGCAGCTTGGGATCGAGGCGTACGACATCCTTCTTTTTTCTATATACACTGATGATCTGAGCCATGATGCTGATCGCTATCTCCCCTGCGGTGACCGCCCCTATAGCGAGTCCTATGGGGGTATAGACCTCCTCAAGCCTCTCTGTACTGAAGCCTTTCTCTCTGAGATTCTCCAGCGTATGTGCAACCTTGTGTCTGCTGCCTATCATTCCGATGTAGGAGTGGGGGCGCCCAAGGATCATCTCCAGGCACATCTGGTCAAAGGCGTGACCGCGCGTGATGATGACAAAGTAGGGTTTAATCCAGGAGTTGTCCTCGCCCAATGTCTTGGCAAAGGGAGCACAATACAAGGTGGCCTCACCATAGAGATCGCTGTTGCAGAACTCCTTCCTATCGTCCAGGATGGCCACTTCCATCCCAAGCTGACGGGCCACTTGGTAGAGCTCCTTGGCAATATGACCCCCTCCACAGAGCACCAAGGTAATCTTAGGTTCCAGCCTCTCAATCAGCAGGTCCTCCTCATCCCAAGTGCGGAGAGTCTCTCCTAGGGACGCGATCATCTCCGAACCGGAGAAGAGCGCCTCATCACCAACGCCCTCGCCGGTGAGGACTGTCTTGCGTACCAACGTCTCGTGCTGGAGTCTTGCCAGCAGGGTTGTGTAGTAGTGGTTCATAATGACTCCTTAGGGTATGTACAGCTCATCGTTTTGCCAGGAAGCTGTCCAGCACCTCAAGCACCGAGCCCCCGATAGCCATGGCCTTGTCGCTGATGGTGGTATGGTCAGCCTCCAGGCCCCGTGGGTCGATGTCTGCGATCTTGAACCCGAGGGGGACGGTGAGGCCGTTGTTGAGCAGGCCCCGGATCATGCCGTCAAGGGTTGCAAGCACAGGGGTCTTGCCCACATGGGCGATGACCTCACCCTTTTTGACCAGGTCTCCAATGTGGTGGTCACTAGTAAAGAGTCCCTCAGCGGGACTATGGATGACACGCTCGCGCCCAAACCCTGCGATGATACCGGGAATGCCGGTGTTTGGGGTGGCCTCTCCCTCCCTGATGACCCGCCCCATGCTGTGCCCGCGCTTGGTCTCTATGACAACGTGGCAATCTTTGCCTGCGGTAAAGCCCGGTCCTAGGGCTATGACCAGCGGAGCGTCATCGATAGAGGTGCCCACGTTCTTCTTGGCCAGGATTGCATCAACGATGCAAATTGGCTTGAGCTTCTCCAACAGAAGTCCCTTGGGGTCGGCAAGCAGGGGGATGATGCCCTGCTGGATAGATGCCATCGCCTCATCTATATCGCTGCATCGCTTTGCTATCATATCCTCCACCTTAGTGGCACCGCCGAACATCGCCTGGGCAAAACTGACTGTGGTGCGGATCACTGTGGGCTTCTCTGTCTCTAGGACCACTACAGGCAACCCTGCTTTTACCAGGCGCATGATGACACCTGAGGCCAGGTCCCCTCCTCCTCGCACCACCACAAGGTCCCTTGTGAGGTCGCGAAGGGCTTTGCCTGTGCGACGGTTCTTCTCCTTCATAATCTGGGCTAGCGTGCTCAAAGCTATCTCAGAAGGGGTCTCCGTACCGATATCCAGGCCGATAGGGCAGAAGATCCTCCCTTTCTGGGCCGGAGGTACGCTGATGCGTTCAAAGAGCATCCTTGCCTTCAGCGTCGAACCCAGGATGCCTATATACGGGGTGGGGGTGTGTATGAGGTACTCCAGGGCCTCCTGGTCAAAGGTGTGCGAAGCAACAACGGTATAGGTGAAGGCGTTGATGCTCACCTTCTTGAGTGCTTCTACAATGGAGGGGGCCACTACTATCTCCTTTGCATAGGTAAAAAGCGAGCTTGAGGCGTACTCTGCTCGGGTCTCCACCACTTGGTACCCGTATCCCAAGCTATGGGCAAGGTTGGCTATAGCTTGGTTGACGTGCCCCCCTCCGATAAGCAAAAGGTTGGTCAGGGGGACAGGCAGGGTGAGAAAGTGCTCAGACCCTGCCACCTCGATACGTTTGTCCTCTCCCTCCTCAAGGGTTTTTCGTGCATGGCCCAAAAGTTCTTCATCACAACGGCCCAAGCTCTCCTGGGTCGAGGAGTGAAGAAAACGCGAGCTCTTGCCTTCAAGGCTGAAGCCGAAGACAAAGGGGATGCTCTTTCTCTCCCACCCCTTGGCGATAGCGAAGAAGGGCTCTCCAGCCTTATGTTCAACGACCTGAATGAACAGAGAGACTTCACCTGCCCCTTTTTTTGCTTCCTGGTCAACGCTGAAGCTGACTGCAAAGTCCTCTTGTCTCTCCCTGATCGCCTTACGTGCCGTTTCGATGGCAAAGGCTTCCAGAGCCCCGCCTCCTATGGTGGAGGTGATGGCACCAGAGTCCTCGACGAGCATGCTCCCCCCATTTCTGGAGGCGGAGCCGGTGGTATGGAGGATGGTGACCAAGGCGAAGGGGGAAGAGGAGGCTTCTAGCTCTCCTGCACGATAAAATAGTGGTTTGTTCATGATGGGTTCCTATAGATGAGGTGGTTTGTCTGTATATCGCCAAACCAGAGAGGATAGGGCAGTGAGAGCGAGAATGAGAGGCTGCTGTACAGCTCTGTCTCCTCTTCTTTGCCTCTGTTGCCTAGTACTAGGGTTCTTCCTTGTGCCCGTTTGAGGACACCTTCTGTATGTTCCAACAATTTCTTGTACAGAGCGAGAGTGACCGTCTCTTCTGGGAATTCCTTGCTGTAGTGCTCCGATCCATAGCAGTTCTCCCTAAAGAGCTTGCCCATGGGGGCCAGGGAGAAAAGAGCCAAGGTGCCTGTGACAAAGGAGGGAACCACAGGGTCACGCTCCTGATGTAGCTTCAGACCCAAGTTCATGGCACCGTCGGCTTCAAGAAGCATGACGTCATAGCGGTCGACCAAGCGTTCCAGATTCTCCAAGGGAGGGGCTATGCATTTATGGGCCACATGGGAGTAGAAAACCCTCTCACCTCCAGAGGGGTGATAGGAGAGGGCCTTGTCGTCAAGGAAATAGGTATCGCACCCATATGCTCGGTCCTGGGGAAGGAGCAACTTGGTGGTAGTCGACATGAGCACCCGCTTGCCTTTTTCTGCATAGTGGTTGGCAAGCCTGACCATGGCAGTGGTCTTTCCTCCACTGCCGGTGAGGGCAAGACAGCGATGGGAGGTTGCAAAATAGAGGGCAAGTTCTTCCAATAGGTGTTCCATAAGATAATGGTACCACCTCTCTATTTGGCTTGCAAGAAGGAACTCTTATATAAGTAGGCAAAACAGGGGAAGGGTGTAAAATGAAGACCATGAACAAGAAAAAAACAGAACAGTTTGTGGGAGTCGACCTGATCGGCAACCGGTACGTGATGTGCATCATGCACCCGGACAAGAGTAATCCCCTCTATTCGAGCGGGCGCAATGACACTGAAGGGGGACAGCTGAAGTTCTTGAAAAAGATTACACAAGAGAGCAAGGTGCTTATTCCCGACTCCCCCTTGGCTATTCGCGCCCTCCTTCTTTATGGAGAGGAGCGGGTACATATCGCCTCGATGGGCAGTCTCTGGTCCACGTGGGAGCGGGCCGGGGTGAAGCGTGGCAAAGCCATGGCAAAGTTTGCAGCCATTTACCTGATTGAGGAGAGCCTGCCCCCGTTGAACCTGACAAGGGAGCAGTTGGCCCAGATCCATAGCGACCACGCTCTGGAGCTGGCTCAGATCCAGCGCATCGGATCCGATGCCTCTCGCATAGGCTTGGCTGTGCTCGACGGTACAGCTACCCCCAGAGATGGTGAGGTGGCCAGGCGCAACGAGTATCAAAGCGGTATTAAGCCCACGAGCGGAGCACTTGAGGAGCTGCCTCTTCCCCTCTTTGATGAAGATGACAGATCCTTTTTAGCTGAACTGTACAGGTCCTTGGAGAAGATCAAGTAGGAGAGAGGTCTATAAACCAAGAGCTGAGCAGGGTCTGGGTGACTCTGCTCAGCTCTTGGTCATGTAATATTTTCTACGCTTACTACTTTTTTCATCAGTACGTTTTTTTCAAAGTTTGTACGTACTGCTGCCCTCTCGCCTAGAGGGGCAGGGCAAGAATATCCTTAAGCTCAGGATTCTTCTGTATGTTCAAGACAAGGTCGCGGTCCCTCCCCTTGTTTGCATAGTCCTTCTCCTCGAAGGTATAGCGGAAGTTGGTGTGGATGTCGTACGTTCCTTCCATCAGGGCGTAGGCGTCCTCGGTCATTACCAGCTCCTCATCGGTGGGGATGACAAAGATCTTCACAGGAGAGTCGTCGGTGCTGATCTCAAACTCACCGTTGCGGGAGAAACATACCTCATTCTTGTGCAGGTCGAGTTTTGCCCCGATCACCTCGATACCCTTACAGGCACCCTTGCGGATGTATGGAGCCATCTCACCGACTCCTGCGGTAAAGACGATTGCATCAACACGGCCTTCAAGCAAGGTAGCGTAGCTGCCGATGTATTTGGCAAGGCGGCGACACTCCATGTCGATGCTCAGCTGGGCTTTCTTATCACCATCCAGGGCTGCTTTGCGCACATCACGGCGGTCACTTCTGCCACAGAGGCCGATAAGGCCGCTCTTCTTATTGAGGGTACTATCCATTTCGTGGGCGGTCATGCCGGTGTTGTCCATCATGTAGGGGATGATGGCGGGGTCGATGTCCCCTGAGCGCGAACCCATGATCAGACCTTCCAGGGGGGTCAGACCCATGGAGGTGTCCACACATACCCCATTTTTCACCGCACAGATCGAAGCTCCGTTGCCGATGTGGCAGATGATGACGTTGGTATCCTTGTTCTCCTTGCCCAGGAGCACAGCAGCACGCTTGGCGCAGTAGAGGTGGCTTGTTCCATGGAAACCGTAGCGGCGCACGTTGTGCTCGGTATACCATTCGTAGGGAACAGCGTACATGAACGCTTCAGGGGGCATGGTCTGGTGCCAGGCGGTATCCAGGACAATCGCCTGGGGAACGGAAGGCATCGCCTTGCGGGCAGCTTCGATTCCCATGATGTTAGCAGGCATGTGCAAGGGCCCGAGTGCGATAACTGACTTCAGCTGTTCGACAACCTCATCGGTGATAAGGGCAGACTTCTTGAACACCTCGCCGCCATGTAGGACACGGTGGCCCACAGCCCCAATTTCGGAGAGGCTCTTGATGACACCATAGTCGGCATCAAGCAGCATCCTGATGATGAGCTCAATCGCTTCCTTATGGGTTGGTGATGAGAACTTGGTACGGTACTCGCCGTTTCCCGTTGCCTTGTGTTCGATGGTGGAATACTCCAGGCCAATGCGCTCTACCACGCCGACTGCCAGAATATCCTTGTTGTCCCAGTCATAGACTTGATACTTGGCAGACGAACTACCACAGTTTAAGGTCAGAATTACCATGAAAAACTCCTATTGTGTAAAAAATGTTCATTAACAAGAAATATGCCCCCTAGTAGTTAATCACTTCTCCAAGGATTAATCAACTGAAGCAAAAGCATAAGGCTTATTTCTATAGCGGTATGAGGAAACTTCTGCTTTTTTGTATCCTGGGCACCCTTTCTTGCATCCCTGCAAGGAGTAGCCTCTCCTTTTCCCTCTATCCTGAGGAGAAAATCTATCTCCTCTCTGTTGCCCAGCAGAGTCAAGGCAGGGCTTGGGATGGTCAGGTGGCCTTTGCTCCCCCTGACAAGCTCACACTCCTGCTTCCTGCTCGGTTCAAGATAGGGGTGGGCGGTGCTTCACTTTCTTTGGGGTACGCTGGTTTTTGGCAAAGGTATGCCCTGTTGCCCTTCTTCTCTCGTGAGCAGGCCCTGCTCTATCAAGGCAAAGAGAGCTCTGTCATGGTCCTGTCAGGGGACCGCCAGGCGATAGGCTATGATCGAAGCAGTGCAAAAAGAAGCCTCTCCCTGCTTGCATGGCGGGCCCCGAAGACCGAAAGCTCCTCTTTTCAAACCCAGTGGGGAGCAGAGCATGCCAGGTGGGGAGTCGCTGCAAAGCTCTCCCTCAGGTCGTCTTTTTTTTCTGTAGCTGCAGAGACTCTCTTCACCCCGGTCAAAGGGGTGGAAGCTTTCATCGCGTCCTCCCTACAGGGCGGACCTGCCACCTTGGGCTTCTCCTATGGCAAGGAACCCTATCCGACGCGGTACTCCCTCGCCCTTGCTCTGGGAGGCAAGGATGTCAAAGGTACCTTTGCGATGGAGGACTGGTTTGGAGCTGAGCCTCGTTATGGCGGGCACTCATCAATGCGCAAGAGAGAGCAAAAGGGATCGATACACCTCTCCTTGGCAAGGGGGTACCTGCATCTCTCTGCCTCCGATACCTTTGAGTTCAAACGAAAAGGTTCGACAGTGGGTTCTGTTGTATTGCTGGGAAAGTGGGTCGGCTCGTTTGGAGAGCTCTCCATCCAGTACAAGCAAGAGCGTGGAGCAGTCCAAGAGGCGCAGGGGGTGTACCGTTTTACACTCGGGGTGCACAAAGCGACGCTCACCTACTCCAAGGAGGGGTACGAGATAGCTCTTACCGACTCCTTGCCCCTTGGCAAGGGGGTGGGTACAGTACGCTTGCACAAGCGCATGGGAAGCTCTGTGACCCTCTCTCTCCTGTACACCCTTACCAGCGACCGATAAGCTGGATTTCAAGAGCGAGCTGTATGCCGGTCTTTTTGTATACCGCATCCTGCATGAGGCGCAGAAGGTCGTAGATATCTGTTGAGGTAGCCTTGCCGTGGGTGTTGATGATGCAGTTGCAATGCCTGTTGCTCACCGAGGCACCTCCGATACTTTTTCCTTTGAGATCACATTGTTCGAGTAATTTGCCCGCATACGCTCCTGGGGGGTTGGTGAAGATACTGCCCAGGCTCGGACTTTCATAAAAGCCTTTCTCTTTGCGCTTGTGCTTTATCTCGTCCTTTTGCTTTCTCGCCTCAGAGGTGTGCAGCGTGGGGTTTAGCCTGAAGCCTGCTTCGTAGATGATGCAGTCATCTCTGCCGGTAAAGGGGGAGCTGCGGTAGGAGAACTCATCCGAATGGGTCTGTTTTCTATGGAGCTTGCCGTCGAGGGTCATATAGTCGACATAGTAGAGCAGGTCCCCGATGGCCATGCCGTTTGCACCGGCATTGCCGTGGATGGCCCCTCCCACACTGCCTGGGATGCCTGCAAGCAGCTCCAGGCCCGAGAGCCCCGCCTCCAGGGCGAAGTCTATGGCACGGTCGAGGGCTAGGCCACTGCGTACACAGAACATCTCCCCTTGCACATGACGGCGCGTCATGTGCTCAGTCAAGATGGTAAGGCCCCCAATACCCTGGTCGCTGATCAGGGTATTGCTCATCCCCCCAAGCACTGTCACGGCCAAAGAGTGGTCCTTTGCATAGAAGAGCAGGGCCCTCAATTCTTCAAAATCAGTCGGGTAGGCCGCAAGATCGGCAGTGCCCCCTGTGTTGATCGAACAGTGGTGGGCAAGAGGGAGATTGAAGAGCAGCAGTTCTTCAAGGTTGATTTTTTCATGGCTATTGCGTACATTGGTAGGCATAGATAGAGCTTACCCCCTTTTTCTGGGGTGGGCAACCTAAAGGAGCATCCAATGCCTATTTCCTTATACAACACCATGAGTCGTAGCGTAGAAAAGTTTGAACCTATAGACCCTCGGGAAGTTGGATTATATACATGTGGACCAACTGTTTACAATTATGCACATATTGGAAATCTCAGGACTTTCCTCTTTGAAGATCTTTTGAAGCGCACCCTTCTTTTTGCCGGGTATCCGGTCAAGCATGTCATGAATATAACCGATGTCGGACACCTCACCGATGATGGTGATGATGGTGAGGACAAGCTGGAAAAGATGGCTCAGCAGAGCAAGAAAAGTGTCTGGGATATCGCTGACTACTACACCAAGGCCTTCTTCAGCGACTTTGATGAACTGGGGATGTTGCACCCTGATATTACCTGTAAGGCTACCGACCACATCGAGCAAATGATCGCCCTTATCCAGCGCTTGGAGGAGAGGGGTCACACCTATGTAAGTGGAGGCAATGTCTACTTCAGCATCGATTCCATTGATGACTACGGCAAGCTTGCCAGGCTTGACTTGGAGAGCTTGCGCACAGCAGTGCGTGATGATGTTACCCATGACAGCAACAAGAAGAACAACAAGGACTTTGTGCTCTGGTTTACCAAAAGCAAGTTTGGGGAGCAGACCATGATGTGGGATTCTCCTTGGGGCAGGGGTTTTCCCGGCTGGCATATAGAGTGCTCTGCCATGAGCATGCACTACCTTGGTGAGCAGTTTGACATCCACTGTGGTGGCATCGATGCCATCCCGGTTCACCACACCAATGAGATAGCCCAAAGTGAGGCTGCAACAGGGAAGAAGCCCTGGGTAAAATACTGGTTGCACGGGGAGTTCCTCCTCGATGAGACAGGGAAGATGAGTAAGAGCAAAGGGGAGTTCCTTACCCTGTCGCTGCTCAAGAAGAAGGGCTATGAGCCTATGGACTACCGCTTCTTCTGCCTAGGGGGGCACTACCGCAGCCAGCTGAAGTTCTCCTTTGCCACCTTGGACACTGCGGTGACGGCAAGAAAGGGTGTCAGTGACCGAGTCATTGCCCTGAAGCGGGAGGGTGCTCGCCTAGTGGACCTTGCCAGTGAAAAGGCTCTTTCTTACAAGGAGTCCTTTGCCGAACATATTTACCATGATCTCAATACCCCCCGCTGCCTTGCAGACCTGTGGGGTGTCCTCAAGGATGATGAGCTCTCCACTGATGAAAAATACTCCTTGGTCCTCGGCTTTGACCGGGTCCTTGGCCTTGGGCTGGCAGCCTTGCAGGTTCCCATAGTAGAGAGCATTGATGATCCTGAGGCGTTGGACCTCCTGGCACAGCGAACACAAGCCAAATTGGCTAAAGACTGGACCCTGGCCGATCGGCTCAGAGACCAGTTGGATGCCATGGGCTACCTTGTCAAAGATACAGCCTCTGGGCCCTCTTTGGAGAAAAAGATGTAACTTGGTTACCAGTGAGTTGTTAAAGTTATGGAAATACAGAGCAACGATGAGCAGGCGTTCAAGCAAGTTTATGAAGAGGTTTTCCCGATTTTGATGCGTGTAGTTTATCATGTCACCAATAATAGGGACCTGGCCGAAGAGATTTGCCAAGAAGCTTTCATCAGATTTTTTGACAAGGGTATGGTTTTTCCTTCCCTCAATGATGCCAAGTACTGGCTCATTAGGGTATCGAAGAATTTAGCCATCAATCAGGTGAAGAGAAAGTCACGCGAGATGGCGATGGTCGACAAGTTGAAGAAGTATCCTACTTCACACTCCAACACAAAGGGGGGTGAGCAGGTCCTCATGGAAAAGGAGACCCGCAAAGAGGTACAGGATGCTATAGACCAGCTTCCCGAGAAGTTTCGTCTTGTCATTGTGATGAAGGAGTATACAGATATGGACTACAAGCAGATCGCTCAGGTTTTGCACATTTCCGAAAGTAATGTGAAGGTGAGGGTGTATAGGGCACGAAAGATGCTTGAATCACTGCTTACCCAGGAGTAGCCTATGTGTGTTGATGATCAATTGTTGAATACCTATCTCGATGGTGAGCTTGAGGAGCCATGGAGAACACAGGTTGAGGAGCATCTAGGATATTGCAGTGCGTGCAGAGGGCGCCTCGATCAGTTGAGGGCTTTGCAACAGCGTATAGCTTCTGCTGCACTTCCTATGGAAGATATTCATATGAGACAGGAGAGAGTTCTCGCATTTTTTGAAAAAAGCAGGTTTCCCATGAAGAAGAAAGAGAAGAATACCAAGAATCTTTTTCGTAAGAAAGTGCAAGTGAGGCTTGTTCCCGCCCTGATGACTACCGCCGCTGCCTTTGTTGTGGTCTTTATCGGATCTTTTGTTCTCTTTGGCACCAGTGCAAGCCAGACCCAGGATATCCTTCCCGGCATTGCCACCCCCATGGATAGTGCCAATGTCCGGCAAGTTTCCGACACCCAGAGTGTCACCTTGGAAGACTTCTCCCTGGAGCAGATAGTGCAGCATCTCGATGCTATGGGGTATGCGGTCAAGTTGGAAGTTAAGGCGGTTACGCCACTAGAATAGTGTTTTCCTCCTCGTTCTCCCCCTTCGAAGGCTCTACATTGACTTGTAGAGCCTTCTCAATTCTGGTACCATACACGCATTATTTTTTGCACCCCAGGAGGCCCATTGTGAAGGCAGTTGAGTTGCCAAAGGCATACGATCCCAAGGATTTTGAAGACCGCATCTATGAAGAGTGGATGAAGGGCGGGATGTTCAAACCTGTTGAAGGAGATGGTAGCCCCTTTACTGTTGTCATGCCTCCTCCGAATGTTACCGGCATCCTGCATATGGGCCATGCCCTGAACAACTCCTTGCAGGATATCCTTACCCGCTACTACCGCATGACCGGTCGACCCACCCTCTGGGTGCCTGGAACCGACCATGCAGGGATTGCTACCCAGCATGTTGTTGAGCGCCAGCTTGCCAAGGAAGGCCTTCGTCGTCAGGACATCGGACGCGAGAAGTTCCTGGAGCGAACCTGGGAGGTAAAGGACAAGCATCATGCGACTATCAAGAGCCAACTGGAGAAGATCGGCTCAAGCTGTGACTGGAGCCATGAGCGCTTTACCATGGACGAGGGGCTCAGCGCCGCAGTGCGCGAGAGCTTTGTCCTGCTCTATGAACGAGATTTGATCTACAAGGGCGAGTATCTGGTCAACTACTGCCCCAAGTGCGGTACAGCCCTTGCTGATGACGAGGTGGAGCACCAGCAGCTTGCAGGCAACCTCTGGGAGATTCGCTACCCCTATAGCGAAGGAGACGGCTACATCACCGTAGCGACCACCCGCCCTGAGACTATGTTCGGGGACGTGGCGGTTGCTGTGCACCCTGATGACGAGCGCTACACCTCCCTTATAGGGACAATGCTCAACCTGCCGCTGACCGATAGAAAGATCCCCGTCATAGCCGACAGCTTTGTCGACATGAGTTTTGGTACCGGCATGGTAAAGATAACCCCTGCCCACGACCCGAATGACTGGCAGTGTGGCAAGCGCCAGGGCCTTGAGGCGATCAACGTGCTCAACCCTGACGGGACGCTAAACGAGAACTGCCCTGAGAAATACCGAAATATCCTCGCCTCCGATGCAAGGCCCCTTGTGGTCGAAGACCTTAGGAGCCTTGGAGTACTGGTCAATGAGAAAGAGCACTCCCATGAGGTTGGCCACTGTTACCGCTGTCACTCGGTCATCGAGCCCTATCTTTCGAACCAGTGGTTTGTCAGGATGGAGGGGATGGCCCAAAAGGCTTTGCAGGCGTGGAAACAGGATGAGGTGAAGTTCTTTCCCAAGCATTGGGAGAACACCTATGTGCACTGGCTGGAGAATATCCATGACTGGTGCATCAGTCGCCAACTCTGGTGGGGACACAGGATCCCTGTCTGGGAGTGTGCCGAGTGTGGTACCCTCACAGTAGCCAGAGTGGATCCCACCCACTGCTCCAAGTGTAACTCGACCAATATTGAGCAGGAAACAGATGTACTTGATACCTGGTTCAGCTCCTGGCTCTGGCCCTTCAGCACCCTCGGCTGGCCTGAGAAGAGTGCCGACATGGAGAAGTACTTCCCCACCAGTACGCTGGTAACCGGGTACGACATCATTTTCTTCTGGGTTGCGCGCATGATCATGGCATCCTTGGAGTTCCTGGGAGAAGTTCCCTTCAAGGATATCTACATCACCGGTCTGGTGCGCGACAAGCAGGGGCGCAAGATGTCCAAGAGTCTTGGCAACGGTCTGGACCCCTTGGAGGTTGTGGACCGTTACGGCGCTGATGCTATGAAGTTTACCCTCAGCTATATGGCGACCCAGGGCCAGGACATCCTCATAGACATGGAGTCCTTCAAGATGGGCTCGCGCTTTGCAAACAAGATCTGGAATGCAGCACGCTTCCTGTTGATGAACCTGGAAGGATCTACGCTGCTTGACCTCTCTACGATAGAACTCACCACCATGGACAGGTGGATCTACAACCAGCTCAACGTCGCCTCCCTGAAGGTCAAAGTTGCGATGGAGAACTACAAGTTCAACGATGGAGCCCAAGCGGTCTATGACTTCTTCTGGAATGATTTCTGTGACTGGTATGTAGAGAGTGCCAAACGAGGCCTCTATGCAGAGGAGCAGGAGAAGAAGGATAGGGTAGTGACGTTGTTGCTCGACCTCCTGGCCTCCTCCATGCGCCTGATGCACCCCTTTGTCAGCTTCATCACCGAGGAGATCTACCAGAAGCTTCCCAACGTCAGTGATTCGCTGATCACCAGCTCCTATCCTGTCTACCAGGAAGAGAGGGCCTTCCCACACGATGCCTTGCTAGTAGCTCGAATCCAGGAGGCGGTGACGCTGTTGCGCTCAGTGCGGAGTGAACTGGGCATCTCTGTGGATAAGAAGATTCGCGTGGCCATCAAAGCCGACAAGGATTTTGTGGCCCTTGACTTCTTTGTTGCCGAGAAGGACCTTATAGCCTCCTTTGTAGGGGCCTCAGAACTTGCCATCGGCAGTGACGACTCCTTGGATGTGGCAGGTGCCTTCCCCGTGGCAGGAACCGGCTACGAGGGCTTTGTCTTTGTCAGGGAGGCCATCGACCTGGATAAAGAGATTGCACGCCTTGAGAAGGACAAGCTGAAGAACGAGAAGAGCCTTGAAGGGGTGATGAAGAAGCTTTCCAATGAGAAGTTCCTTGCAAACGCCAAAGAAGAGGCTATTGAGAAGGAGCAGGGCAAGAGGGCTGAGTTTGAAGAGAAGATCGAGAAGGGTTCAAAGCATATAGAGTTGTTGAAGTCTTTCCTGTAATACAACGAGAATCATCTTTTCTCACACCCATATAATTTCTTGTTTTCGAAACTATAGCGGCACAAACCAAACCAGGCGTTTCCCAAGGGAGACGCCTGGTTTGTTGTATAAGCCCACCAGCACAAGGAGATGTAGGCACTCTGAGAGACAGAGAAAAAGAAAACTTCTGTCACAGGAGGGGCTCTCGTGGGGATATTCAGACGGTATAAACAGCTTGGTGCTACCATTACCAATGTGTAAGAGTGCCTTCCCTTGTTGTGTATGTTTCTTATTCCAGAGCTATTTTTCTTGCTATCTGTACAAACCTCTTATATTGTGAAGATTATAAAAATATATAAGGGATAGGTATAGAGTATGAAAAGTTGGGTAGGAACGTCACCTGTAAACAAGTACCGCATCCCCTTTTTCATCATGCTTTGTCTGCTTTTTCTCTGTTCAAATACGCTCCATGGGAGAGAACTCATCTATGACATGGCAACCGGTAAGTTAACTGGATTTGATCTCACCTCCCCTGATGCTAATGTCGATCCATCACACTATGCAGTAGCCAGGGAGTTTTGGCAGATGCCAGGGTTTGTCGGGCGATTGAGCTACCTTGGGCCTCCTACAACTCTTACCTTTATCAATACTGGCAGCAGTGCAACCGGCACTACCAATGGTATGTTTTATTTTACCTATCTGACTGAAGGGGTTTCTCGCCTTGACTACTGGAGGGAGTTCTTTTTGGTCACTAGGGTAAAAGGCCTGACACACAACGGTGTCCATGTTCCCATCACGCAAACAAACACTGTTATCACCTCTCCTGGGGGTACTGTAACGATTACCGAAGGGGGAGGCCTTGATGAGGTAGAGCCTGGAGAACCTGGGTATAACTCTCGTAGTGAACCTGGAACCTATGATGGAAGCAACGGCTACAAGTACAAATATACGTATAAGCATATTTGGATTGATGTTACCTTTGTAAAGACTAATCAGGGGCGCCCC
>CAZPOJ010000027.1:0-24649 GCA_964588005.1 uncultured Sphaerochaeta sp. | reverse complement strand
TGAAGGCATCCTTGACCATCTTCTGACAATCGTCAAAGGATCCGTCGACCTCGTAGGCTTGGATGTTCCCACCCCAGCATGTCAGCTGTTGTTGCTGACGGGCACTTACGCGCCCCTTGGGGAAGAGGACCTTCACCTCAATGCCCTTGCGTCCGGCAAAGGCTGAGGCGACAGCTCCTCCGGTATCGCCACTGGTGGCGACCAGGATGGTGAGTTTGCGTGGATTCTTCTCTAGAAGCTTCTCCATAGCAGCGGCAAGAAAGCGTGCACCAAAATCCTTGAAAGCTGCGGTCGGCCCGTGAAAGAGTTCTAAAACCATCTGCCTCTCGTGCAGCTTGACCAGCGGGACCGGGAAGGTGAAGGCGTCTATACAGATCTCAGCAAGATCATCCTTGAGCAGATCGTCCTCAAAGAATGGTGCGAGCACCTCAAAGGCAAGCTCGGGGTAGGAGGAAATCTCGTGGATGTTCACCACGGCCAGCGAAGGAAAAAACTCAGGTACATAGAGCCCTCCATCGGGTGCAAGGCCTTGCAGGATAGCTTCGCTGGCTGTGACCTGTAGTGATGCGTTTCGGGTTGAGACAAACTTCATACAAACCTCCTAAATTCTGGCACCAAGATAGGCGGCCAAGCGTAAAATATCTGAGAAGACCCCACCTGCGGTGACAGCACGTCCGGCTCCGGGTCCCTTGATGACCAAGGGCTGGTCCAAATACCGGTCAGTGGTAAAGCAGATGACGTTGTCGGTTCCTGTAGCCTGGGCAAAGGCATGGGTCATGGGAAAACTCTGCAGTGAAGCACTGCAGGAGCCATCCTTGTCAACAATGCCCACATATCGCAGTTTCTCGCCCTTTGCTGTTGCCTCGTCATACAGTTTCTGTATCTGGCTGTCCAACTCCTCAAGCTTGGTAAGAAACTCCTCCAGGGGCAACTCTTGCAGATGGGCGGGCACCAGACTCTGGATGGGAATATCCTCAACCTCAATCTCGTAGCCGAGCTCCCGAGCAAGGATGACGGTCTTACGCCCGACATCCATGCCCGACAGGTCATCGCGGGGGTCTGGCTCGGTAAAGCCCATCTCCTTGGCCTCGAGTACCAAGGTGCTGAAAGGCACCAAGCCATCATACTGGTTGAAGAGCCAAGCGAGGGTACCACTTACGATGCCCTCTATGCGGTGGATCCTGTCCCCTGTCTGTATCAGGTCCTTCAGGGTGCAGATAACAGGCAACCCTGCTCCTACTGTCGTCTCGTAAAGGAAGCGGCGCCCTGTACGCAGACAAGTCTCAAAAAGGGATTTGTAGTAGGGATAGGGTTCGGTTCCCGCTTTCTTGTTGGGGGTAATGACATGGATTCCCCCCTCCAGCCAGGTGATATACTCCTGGGCCAGAGTGCGGCTGGTGGTACAGTCCACGATAAGGGAGTGGGGGAAATAGGTCGCCCCTATATGCTTGGCGAACTTCTTGATATCAAGGGGAACTGCCTCTGTGGCGAGGTGTTCCCTCCAGGAGGAGAGTTCTATGCCATCCTGATGGAGGACCATGGTCTTGGAGTTTGCTATCCCGCGTATATGAATATCAAGGCCGAACTGCTCCTTGAGCCTGAGCGTTTCACTTGCTATCTGATCCAGCAGGGTGCCTCCGATACTGCCAGGTCCAAAAATACCGACAGAGAGAGCCTGCTTGGAGAGGAAGAAGCGTGCATGCAGGGCACGCAGGGCCTTCTTGGAGTCCCGCTCCTTGATGACTGCACTAATGTTGGTTTCACTTGAGCCCTGAGCTATGGCGATGACATTTACCCCGGCCCTACCCAGGGAGGAGAAGAACTTTCCTGCAACTCCAGCTTGGCCGGTCATCTGTTCGCCTACAGCGGCAAGAATAGCACATTCGTCCTCAGCCTCGATACTGTGGATAAGGCGGTCTTGCAGCTCGTGGGCAAAAGCCTCCTTGGCTGTTTGGCAGGCAAGGTCTTTTTGTGCCTTAGGAACCGCAAAGCAGATTGAGTACTCACTGGATGCCTGGCTGATAAGTATCACCGAGATGGAGGCCTTGCGCATGGCGCTGAAAAGACGTCCTGCGATCCCGATGACCCCGCTCATACCAGCGCCTTCAACGTTGATGAGCGCTATATCACGGATGATGCTGAACCCTTTCACCTTGTTGGAAGATCCATTCGCTCCATTATTTGAGATGATACTGCCCTCTGCCCTGATATCACCCCACCACCTCAACTGCACATCTATAGATGCATTCATTGCTGGCAACAGGGCCTGGGGATGGATGATAGGAGCACCGAAGAAGGAGAGCTCGGTAGCCTCTGAGTAGGAGAGGGAGGGGATGACCAACGACGAGGGTACTTCACTTATGTCAGCATTTCTAAGAAGGGAGAGGTTGTTCCAGAAGGTGACCCCCCTAGACCCCAGCTTGGCTCCAAGGAGGGCGGCAGCGTATTCGCTGACCCCCTCACGGGGCTCGCTCTTCTCTGCCTGGGGTAGCTTGCCATAGACAAAGAGGGCTTGGACCTTAACTGCTGAGAGTTGCATGGCAGAGGGGAAGTCAAGAAGATCAGAGGTGATGCCCCTCGCTGCAAAATAGTGACAGCAGATGTCAGCTACCCAAGAGCTGAGCATCTTGTCCATGTACTGCTGGGAGCCGGGTGAGATATCCTCAACGAGCCAAATGGCGCGAAGCAGGTCTTCCATATCGGAAAAGCCCAGTTTTATGCGCTGGAGCACCATCTCTCCTGCAAGGGCGGAGAGCAAGCTCTCTGTAAGCGTTGTCCAAAGTGAGAAGCTCCTCTCTAACTCAGACCAGAGCCTTTCGTCGTGGCCCTGTGCATAGGTGAGCAGGGTTCCCAGCTGTAGGGAGGCATCCCGCAAGGGTGCAATGACAAATACCTGGTGGTCCTCTTTTTGTGCTTGGAAGATCTTCAAAAGTTTTTCACAACCACTTGCCGAGACCAAGTTTGACCCTTCAACTGCATGCATTCTGATACTATTCACCGATTAAGCCCTCCAATAGCGTCTACCTTATAGAAGAAGCACAAAAAAAACTACTGCTATCAGCACCGAGTGGGACCATTTGTACACGCCATCCCCCCCTAAGCGGGGAAACAGGGTGCCATATATGAAAAAAAGAGCCCCTGAAGGGCCCTTTATTTTCGAGAGACGTATACCAAAAAGTTATACGAGCTTCTCGACCTTTCCACTCCTGAGGCAACGAGTACAGATCTTGATAGTACGGGGTGTACTCTTAATCAAAGTCTTGACTGTCACAAGATTAGGGCGGAATGTGCGTTTTGTGGTTACGCCAATGTGTTGGCCTACGCCGCCTTTCTTCTTGGCCTGACCTTTTCTTGGAACACTATTTCCAGCAACCGTTCCTTTTCCGCAAATCTCACATCTACGAGCCATAGCTATATCCACCTTATCCAAATAAATTCATTCGTTGGCCGAAATGGGGCCTGTCAAAGTCATGGCTACCCTTGCACGGGCAACGGCTTACCCGTGAGCATAATTGCAAGGTTATTGCGATTAGGACTTCAACCTTAGCCAAATTACCAGATAATACCATTTGTGTAAAGACAAAGAACCTATCTTTTATAACTTTTCAACCTTGATGATGGGTAAGTTTGCCAGTATGCTCTTGTTATGTCAACCTATTATGCACTGTTGCTGCCCCAGCATGTAAGACACCAGATCAATGAGATACGCAGGGTTCTCTTTAGTAAGAGCGGAGACGCTTCCTTTCGAGCCAGGGAGAGTTGCATCCTGCTAGGAAGGACAGAGGACACCACCCTCACCAAGCGAGTGACCTGCCCCACCCTACCCCTGAAGGTGCAGGGTTTGGCAGAGTACGCTGAAAGCTCCCTGTTCTTTGCTGTAAAACGACAAGACCTAGCTCAGATACGAGCCGAGCTGGGGGTAGACCACCCCTACACCGGCATCTATCTCGGAGGGGTGTATGTACCCTACTCAGCAGAGATCCCCCCCCTTCACAACCTCCGCCTCGCCCTGGTGGAGACCAGGGAGGAGGGAAATATCATCCTTTGGAGGACGCTTGCAGAAAAGCGTCTGCAGAAGGGCAAAGGAATCTGAGCGGACACTCTTCGCACCCTGGCTTCTTGGCATGACAGACTGTCCTGCCAAACATATTTGCAGTCATGGAAAACCTGTAGTGCTTAGCCTCATCCAGCAAAAGGGCGACTTGTTTTTCGATCTTCTCGGGATCCTTGGAGTCTACAAGCCCCAAGCGCTGCACAACCCTGCCAAAATGGGTATCGACTATGATGGCGGGCTTTCCATAGATATCACCGAGCACGCAACTTGCCGTCTTGCGCCCTACCCCGGGAAGCTTGACCAACTCCTCCATGGTGGAGGGAATCTCCTTTCCGATCAAGGCGTGAGCACAGGCAATAATATTCTTGGCCTTCATGCGGTAGAAACCTGTAGGAAACAAGATCTCCTCCACCTCAGCCAAAGGAGCAGAGGCGAGAGCCTCCACTGTAGGAAAGCGTTCAAACAGGGGCCCTGTCACTATGTTGACAATCCTATCAGTGGTCTGGGCTGAAAGGATGACACTTATCATGAACCTGAAAGGGTCACGTTGTTCAAGGAATTGAATATGGGAAGGAAGAAGCTCGTCCAGTATCGCATAGACCGTTTCTGCCTTTTGTTGGATTTTTGTCATTGTTTCATAGTACCCCTTGACGCTCCTTAGCTCAAGTGCGTATACTCTCCATGGTTTCGGAGCGTTGCCTAGTGGCTAAGGCGCCTGCTTTGGGAGCAGGAAATCGAAGGTTCGAGTCCTTTCGCTCCGATTATGTACTAACTTCATCAATGAAGACAAAAAACGGCAACGTGTTTGAAAACAAGCGCGTTGCCTTTTTTTATGTTCAAGACTAGAAAGACACCTTCCCTTTGCACTCGCATTGTTTGGTATCACGCTCACTAGCACCTCAAGCTAGCGTATGCAATATAGACAGAATAAGCATGGGCATAGGCTAACATAGCAGAAGACGACCCGATCGGGTCGCCTTCATATATATTGATCAGACTGCTCCTGTCTGCTATGCAACGTATTTGGGAGAGAACAGTTTGGCCATAAAGCGGCCAAGTGCCTTTCCGAAGTTTGCATTATAGCTGGAAACAGCTTCATTGACGCCCACTTCCCTGCCCTTCTCCAGACTCAAGTAGTAGAGGTGGTCACAGATTTCAAAGAACACGTCGGCTCTTCTTCTTCCGGGAAAACTCATCTGAGTTGTCCAGGTATCCATGATCTGGCTGATAGGCTGGTATATGTTGCTCATCCAAGAGAAGGTTGCCTCATCCCAAGTAATATTGATGTTCAAATCTTTTCCTAGGAAGTATCGGTGTCCTTCAATATGTGATGCAAGTCTATTATAATCTGAATTCAGAAACATGTCAGTGTCCTTAATCAGAAATTCAATACTTTCTCTTTTCGAATTATCGTTGTTTCTCATCGTATGCTCCTTTTTAAGCTCTTTATTTATATTTAAAGTATACCAACTATAGAGGGCTTATGCAAGCAAGTAAGCCTTTATGATATAGCATTGTTCCGTTAAGTATTTGCATTATACCGTTCATTGCCTTATAGTACACGGTATATGTAATGAATTCTGCCTTACAGGCTTTCTAGAGGCACGCAAGCAGTACCCTGCAGGACAATTGATTCTGGTCCGGCCTCATCCCTGCTGCATACAAAAGAGATGAACACCTGCATAAGAGCTAGGCATAAGCACAGGACCAAGCACCTTGAGCAACCTGAAAGACTTCTTCTTAGCTCACAATAGAAAACGACCCTAGAGAGGGTCGTCTTCCTTATAAATGACCAGACTGCTCCTGTCTACTAAGCAACACTTTTAGGAGAGAACAGCTTTGCCATAAAACGACCAAGCCCCTTTCCGAAGTTTGCGCTATAGCTTGAGACAGCTTCGCTGACACTTACCTCCCTGCCCTTCTCCAGGCTCAAGAAATACAGGTGGTCACAGATCTCGAAGAATACGTCGGCCCTTCTTCTTCCGGGAAAGCTCATCTGAGTTGTCCAGTTCTCCATAACCTGACTGATAGGTTGGTATATATTGCTCATCCAAGAGAAGGTGGCCTCATCCCAGGTAATATTGATGTTCAAATCTTTTCCTAGGAAGTATCGATGGCCTTCAATATGTGTTGAGAGTCTATTATAATCTGAATCGAGGAACATATCTGTATCCTTAATTAGAAAATTGATGCTTTCTTTTTTAGTATTATCATTATTTCTCATGGTAATGCTCCTTTTAAGTTCTTTCTTTATATTTAAACTATATCAAGAACAAGACTCCTGTGCAAGCAATCAAACCTGTTTGGATTAGCATAATTCCGTCTTTATTTTTAATCTTACAGCTTCCTTTTCAACTCATCTCTACAGTTTACATATTTTTTATACAGTCTTGCTCCAGAAAAAAAAGCCCTCTCTTCAAAGGAGCTGAAGAGAGGGCAGAAACACATGAAAGGAGATAAAACATTACTTCTTGTTGAAGAGGGCACCTACTGCATCCCAATCAACAACTTCCCAGAAAGACTTTACATAATCGCCTCTGAGATTCTTATACTTGAGGTAGTACGCATGCTCCCATACATCGATGCCGAGAATAGGGAGATCACCCTTCTTATCCATCAGGGGATTATCTTGGTTGGGATAGGAAGCGACGGTGAGCTTGCCATCCTTCGTACGGGAAAGGAAAGCCCAACCCGACCCAAACTGGGACAAAGCTGCCTTGCCCATTGCATCCTTGAGAAGGTCAAGCGATCCAAAATCTTGTTTGATCTGGGCCTCTAGTGTTCCTGTCGGACTCTTGGCTCCATCAGGGGCCATTGTCGAGAAGTAGAGATTGTGGTTGTAAAAACCTCCGCCGTTATTGCGGATAGTAGTACGAAGTTGCCCATCCTTGATGGTATCAAGGTTGGCAAGAATGTGTTCGATGGACTGATTGGCCAAAGAAGCATCCTTCTCAATGGCAGCATTCAGGTTGTTTGTGTAGCCTGCATGGTGTTTGGTATAGTGGGTTTCCATGGTAAGTGTATCAATATGGGGCTCCAACCTATCAAATGCATAGGGTAGTGAATACTGTAAAAACATAGTAAAACCTCCAGGTTTTTATATTTCCTAGTATTATGCTAGGTTTATATAGTATACTCATAAACCCTTTTCCTGGCAAGCCCTACAAATGTGTTTTCCGCAACTATATTTATACCACTACACTTTCAATGAATACAGACTCCTACAAATTACCCGTAGCATCTTTACCTTTTTCTCTATTTGGGATATTGTTCCAACGTTACAACACGCGCCAATAGCTCAGTTGGATAGAGCAACTGCCTTCTAAGCAGTAGGTCGTAGGTTCGATTCCTACTTGGCGTAGTACTGGAAAACGAGATACCACTTCGGTGGTATCTTTTTTTCTCTCAATCGGCCACTTCCTGCAGGAACAAAGATAATTGGAGAAAATCCATGAGAAGGCCTACTAATCCATCTCCCTTATTTGTAACTTTCAACATGGCTGAAAAACATCGAGGGGCTTTTATACTGTATAGTAATTATAAGCATACCCTTAAATGGTTTATCATTGGGTATCCAAGGACACCCAATTTACAAAACCCTTGACAGTACCCGTAAAATATTCGATAGTCGCAAGTATGTCGTGAAGGCTCAGAGAAGAGGTTTCTCTGGGATATTTATGCCTGAAACGAGCGGAGGGAAGGGAAAAGATTGAAAGGTGTTGAAATTACAGTTGATCAGGTCTCCAGAGCTTACGGAACATTCAAAGCACTCGATGATGTGAGTGTCAAAATCAAGAAAGGGGAGTTCTTCTCCCTATTGGGACCATCGGGGTGTGGCAAGACCACACTACTAAGGATTATCGCAGGGTTTGACTATCCCGATAATGGAACTGTAGAGTTTGATGGTAAAAACATCCTCCCTCTTCCTCCGGATAAGCGGGAATCTAACACAGTATTTCAGACCTATGCCCTCTTCCCCCATCTTACCGTCTACGAAAATGTAGCGTTTCCCCTACGCCTCAGGCGTGTGGAGAAGGATGAGATCGACCGCAGGGTGCGCGAGTATGTCCGCCTGGTCCAACTGGAAGAACACATCGACAAGAAGCCATCCATGCTCAGTGGAGGGCAGAAACAACGCGTAGCCATTGCAAGGGCACTTATCAACGAGCCGAGCGTGCTGCTGCTTGACGAGCCCCTGTCGGCCCTTGATGCCAAGCTGAGGCAGAATCTGCTCATCGAGCTGGACGTGATCCACGACAAGGTAGGTATTACCTTTGTCTATGTAACACACGACCAGAGCGAAGCACTCTCAGTCTCTGACCGCATTGCTGTCATGAACAAGGGCAAGATTCTGCAGATCGGCACACCCTACGAGATCTACGAGGCACCTGCTACCCGCTTTGTTGCACAGTTCATCGGCGAATCCAATGTCTTTCCCTGCAAGGTCCTCACCTGTGAGCCTTTTGAGGACGAGTACATGCTCACCGTCGATGTACCAGCCCTCGGTGATGTGGTCTCGGTAACAGACTACGACCCCTTGGAAATCGGCGCTGAGGTGGATTTTACCGTCAGGCCCGAGAAGATCAGGATTACGAAAACTCCTCCCAAGTCGACCAGCAAGCACTTGAACACCTACAAAGGTGTTGTGGATGAGCCTGTATACTCCGGCTTCCAGTCTAAATTCTATATTCAGCTTTACAATGAAGAGAAGACTATCATCAAGGTATTCAAACAGCATACTGCCTTCCTTGACGATGGACCGGATATAGAATGGCGTGATACCGTCTATGTAAGCTGGACAGCTACCGACGGGTACCTGGTAAAGGAAACAGACCGATGAAAAAGGTATTGAAGCCCAGGGAGCGTGAACAACTCTTGGGGACAGCCTACGCCTTCCCCATGGGAATCTGGTTTACCCTCTTTTTCACCATCCCCCTTGCCATCATAATCCTCTACAGCTTTCTCAAGCGAGGACTCTATGGAGGAGTGGAATGGGAGTTTACCCTCACCGCATACAAGCAGATGTTCAACCCCAGTTTTGCAAAAGTAGTGGTCCGTACCCTGTGGATCAGCATCGTAGCGACTGTAGCGAGCATCTTTATAGCCATACCCTGCGGGTATGCCATGGCAAAGAGCAAGCACCAGACCTTCCTGCTCTTTCTCATCATCATACCCTTTTGGACCAACTCGTTAATCCGTGTCTATGCATGGATATCTATCCTCGCCACAGAGGGGTTCATCAATACGCTCCTGATTAGGATGGGTCTCCTCTCCGAAGGGGTGCAGCTCATCTATAACAACGGAGCTGTGGTGCTGGTACTTATCTACATGTACCTCCCCTTTGCGATCCTGCCGCTCTTCACCACCATAGACAAGTTTGACTTTGCCCTTCTTGACGCTGCACGCGACCTTGGTGCAACCAAGCTGGAGGCTATCGTCAAGGTCATGTTCCCCAACATCAAAAGTGGCTTGAGCACCGCCTTCATCTTCACCTTCATCCCCATATTCGGCGCTTATACGGTCCCGCTGCTTGTCGGTGGCAAGGATTCGACCATGATAGGGAACATCATTGTCGACCAAGTATCCAAGACCCGCAACTGGCCGCTTGCCTCCGCCTTCTCCATGGTGCTCACCCTTATCTCCCTTGTTGGGGTGTTCTGGATGCTCTACAACGGCAAGCGCGAACAGCAACAGACAAAGAAGACCACCCAGCAGTCCATCGAGCTGAACATCCGCAAGCACCACTCGCGCAAGGGGGCAAAATGAACAAGCACCGCTATAACAAGCAAAGCAGGCTCACCTTCTCAAACAGCATGCTCTACCTGACCATCATATTCCTCTTTGTCCCCCTCTTTGTAGTGGTGGTATTCTCCTTCAACAACTCCAAGGGGATGCAGTGGAGCCACGCCTCCCTGATCTGGTACAAGAAGCTGATCTTCGAAAGCCCGTCCTTATGGACAGCCTTCAGGAACAGCCTCATCATTGCCTTGACCAGCAGTATTACAGCAACCCTGCTGGGGTCCCTCGCTGCCATCGGCATCAAGTGGTACCGGTTCAAGGGCAAGAACTACATCACCACCATCAGCTATCTGCCTATGGTCCTCCCTGAGGTCATCATCGGTATCTCCATGCTCATCTTCTTCTCTGCGGTGAAGGTACGACTGGGCATGTTTACCATCTTTGCCGCACATACGACCTTCAACCTGCCCTTTGTCTTCATGATGGTCTCAGCACGCCTGGATGAGTTTGACTATTCAACTGTGGAGGCAGCGCGGGACCTTGGGGCCAACGAGAGCCAGACCTTGCGTAAGGTGATCATCCCCACTATCGTCCCCGGCATCCTTTCAGGCTTCTTGATGTGCATCACCATGTCCCTTGAGGACTTTGTCATCACATTTTTCGTATCAGGACCCGGTTCGGGTACCCTGCCGCTCTATGTCTACTCTATGATCCGCTATGGCGTATCACCGGTGATCAATGCACTGACCTTTGTCATGATATTGGGTACCATGGTCATAGCCTTCATCTTTAGACGATTTCTTAAGACTGTGGCTGCTAGCAGCTAAGGCTCGGAGGCAATATCACGTTCAGGAGGTGCGCTTTGCACAAGATTTCAAAACTCATCATCATCGGCTTGGTGGCCATCACCACTGTGTTCTTTTCCGGTTGTAAGAAAAACTCTGACAGCAGTGGCAAGCTCTACCTCTACAACTGGACCTATTACACCCCCGAATCCCTTGTCAAGAAGTTCGAGAAGGAGACGGGCATAAAAGTCATCATCGACAACTTCGCCTCCAATGAGGAGATGTTTGCCAAGGTCATGGCCGGTGGGAACAAAGGCTATGACATCATCTTCCCCTCATCCGACTACACCTCCATCATGATAAAGCTGGACAAGCTTGAAAAACTCGACCACAGCAAACTGCCCAATCTGAAATATGTCTCCCCTGTCGTCAAAGAAAAGGCTACGTATGACCCAACTATGGAGTACTCGGTGCCCTACTTCATGGGTTCCAGCGGGATAGCGGTCAACAAGGAGAGGGCCCCTGCAGACTATGTTCGTGACTGGTCCATCTTTGGGGACAAGCGGATGGCAGGACGGATGTCCATGCTCGATGACATGCGCGAAGTCATGGGAGCAGGTCTGAAACATCTGGGATACAATGCAAACAGCACCAATGACCAGGAACTGCAGGAAGCGACAGACCTCATCATCAACGAGTGGAAACCCAACCTGGTGAAGTTCGACTCGGAGTCCTTTGGCAAGGCCTTCAGTCAGGGCGAGTTCTGGGTCTCCCACAGCTACCCTGAAAATATCTTTGCAGAAATTCCAAAAAAAGAGTGGAAGAACATAGACTTCTTTATCCCTGAAGAGGGAGGCATGATGTATATCGACAACATGGTCATTCCCAAGGGAGTTGCAAACAGTGAGGGAGCTCACGCATTCATCAACTTTATGCATGACCCCAAGAACTACGCTGTCTTTCTCGATGAGTTCGGTTTCCCCCCAACCACCAACACAGGGGCTGCCAAGCATATGGATAGCGATACCTTCTTCTTTACTACTGAAGATATGAAAAATTCCGACAACCTCGATGACCTGGGCCCAGACTTGGAGAAATATAACCTCTTGTGGCAGTCCATCAGGTATGTTCCCTAATTTTTCTGCATATTTATGCAATAATTACTCATTTTAGACAAACTATCCCTTGCTATGATGATTTGTTCTAGGTACCCTAGAACAAATCATCACACGTATAGAGAGTCACAATGAACAGTTATCAGCTAATTACTTCTCTGGCCTTTGCCCTATACCTAGGGCTCATGTTGAGCATCGGATTTGTCACCTACAAGAGAACACACAGTGCCAGCGACTTCTTTCTGGGTAGCCGCTCGGTAGGCCCTTGGTTCACAGCACTCAGTGCCGAAGCCTCGGACATGTCAGGGTGGCTGTTGATGGGGCTTCCCGGTGTTGCATACTTCACTGGGTTGCAAGAGGCCTTCTGGACTGCAGCAGGTCTTTTGGTCGGAACCTATCTGAACTGGCTCTTTGTTGCCAAGCGCATGCGCAAGTACACCATCCATGCGAAGGACTCCATCACCATCCCTGAGTTCTTTGCCAACCGTTTCCATGACAAGACCAAAGTACTACAGACCATCAGCTCCATCCTCATCATGGTCTTCTTTGTGGTCTACACCGCAAGCGGCTTCCTCGCCAGCGCCAAGCTTTTCAATACCGTCTTTGGCATGAACTACTACGTTGCCCTCTTTTTGGGAGTCACGGTAATCCTTGGATATACCCTGCTTGGAGGATACCTTGCTGTTGTGGCAACAGACTTTTTCCAAGGCTCGCTTATGTTCATAGCCCTGAGCCTCACCGCCATCATAGCGGTGGTAAGCCTCGGAGGACCTGTGCCCACCATCGACAAGCTCTCCCTCTTTGGCAAGCAGTTCGTCAACCCCTTTGTTGCAGAGCCAGGCTCCACGTACGGCTTCATCGACATCCTATCAGCCCTCTCCTGGGGCCTGGGCTACTTTGGCATGCCCCACGTTCTGATCAGGTTCATGTCAATACGCAGTAACAAGGAAGTGAAGACCTCCAGGAGGATCGCCATGATCTGGGTGACCGTCGCCATGGCAGCGGCCCTCACCATTGGAGTTGTGGGAAAAGCCTTCCTGCTACCTCTGGTCTATGAGAGCCAAGGCGCTGCAGAGGCTGTATTCATCGCCAGCATGCAGAAGATTTTCCCAACCTTCATTGCAGGCATCTTCCTCTGTGCAATCCTTGCAGCGAGCATGAGCACCTCGGACAGTCAACTGCTGGTAGCGTCTTCAGCCTTCAGCAAGGACGTCTACAAGGCCATTATCCGCAAAGACGCAACGGAAAAGGAGACCCTGCTCGTAAGCAGACTAACTGTCCTGGTCATCTCGATAATTGCAGTCTTTCTAGCCATGGACCCAACCAGTTCCATTTTCGATATCGTAAGCTACGCCTGGGCAGGCTTTGGAGCCACCTTCGGGCCGGTTGTCATTGCCAGTCTCTTCTGGAGGCGTGCAACCCGCAATGGCGCTATCGCCGCAATGGTAGGGGGTGGCTTGACTGTAGTTATTTGGAAACAGCTCTCAGGCGGTCTCTTTGATGTGTATGAACTGCTTCCGGGCTTTATCATCGCATCGATTCTTATGGTGGTATTCAGCCTCCTGGAGAAGAACCCGGATCCCAAGATGCTTGCAGACTTTGACAACTACCAGAGTCTTGAGGACTGACGGTTCAACAGATAGGGGCAGAAAATTAGCGTACTATCTGCCTCTATCTTCTGTCCCACCCCTTGACCAAGGGGGAGGCATCCGATATTTTATGGTAAACATCCAGCCTTTCGGTAGGATATTCTTTTTGTAGGGGGTGGCACAATGAGGTCTCAAGCAGATTCTCCAACAAGTATGATGTGCCGCCAGGCATAGCACTTCTTCCTACCAAGCAAAGCAAAGAAAGAGTGAATAGTGAGTAACCAAGGGATTTTACTATCTCCCCTTCTCGTACTAGAGAAACCACCTGTTTCCCTGCCTTCCCTTTGCTTGTCACCCAAAAGCCCCTACACAAGGAAAACGTATGACCAGAACACCCCGCCTTCGCTGTAACTCCATAAAAGATCGAATGTGACCTCATAGCACATCTATATCTGTTCTTATTCTTTTAACCATTCGATTAAAACCAGGAGATTACCATGAAAAAAAATACCAACTTTCGTTTCGAAACCCTGCAGGTGCATAGCGGACAGGAAATTGCAGACCCAACCACAGGATCACGCGCAGTGCCCATCTACCAGACTACCGCCTATGTATTTGACAACTGCGACCACGCAGCAGCACGCTTTAACCTCTCCGAAGGAGGAAACATCTACGGCAGGCTGACCAATGACACCCAAGACGCCTTTGAGAAGCGCATCGCAGCCCTCGAAGGGGGTGTGGGAGCCTTGGCTGTAGCATCCGGCTCGGCAGCTGTCACCTACACCTTCCTCAACCTTGCAGAGGCAGGGGATCATATCGTCAGTGCCAAGACCATCTACGGAGGGAGCTACAACCTGCTTAGCCACACCCTGCCCCGCTATGGCATCACAACGACCTTTGTCGATGGGGAAGACCCTTCCAACTTTGAAGAGGCCATCAGGGAGAATACCAAGGCCCTCTTTGTGGAGACCATCGGCAACCCCAACGCCACCTTGCTCGATATCCAGAGGATTGCAGACATAGCGCATAGACATAAGATTCCCCTGGTGGTGGACAATACCTTTGCCACCCCCTTTCTCCTCAGACCCTTCGAACATGGGGCAGACATCGTAGTGCACTCGGCGAGCAAGTTCATCGGGGGCCACGGCACCGCAATAGGCGGGGTAATTATAGACAGCGGCTCCTTTGACTGGGAGGCGAGTGGTAAGTTCCCCTCCCTCACCGAGCCAAATGCGAGCTACCACGGGATAAGCTTCACCAAGGCTGTAGGAAAGGGAGCTTGGATCACCAAGGCGAGGGCCGTCCTGCTTCGTGACATCGGGGCCACCCTTGCACCCTTGCACGCCTTCCTCTTC
This sequence comes from uncultured Sphaerochaeta sp., assembly GCA_964588005.1. GTDB lineage: Bacteria > Spirochaetota > Spirochaetia > Sphaerochaetales > Sphaerochaetaceae > Sphaerochaeta. The sequence goes on along the minus strand of CAZPOJ010000027.1, from coordinate 10,012 downwards.
CTCCAGGGGCTGGAGACCCTTTCGCTGAGGGTGGAGCGCCACAACTACAACACGCTCAAGGTGGTGCCCTTTTTGGCCAGCCATCCCAAGGTCAAGGTTGTCAGGCACCCCAGCCTTATAGAGAGTCCCTACCACGCCCTCTACCAGAGGTATTTCCCCCAAGGGGGTGCCTCGATATTCACCTTTGATGTTGTGGGAGGCGAAGCGGAAGCCAAGACCTTCATAGACAACCTCAAGCTCTTCTCCCTGCTTGCCAATGTTGCTGATGTGAAATCGTTGGTCATACACCCTGCGAGCACCACCCACTCTCAGCTCAATGCCGAAGAGCTGGAGCAGCAGGGTATAGGAAAAGCAACCATACGCCTTTCGATCGGGACAGAGCATGTTGAGGACCTCCTTGAAGATCTTGCCCAGGCGCTTGCCACCATCTAAGGAGTATCACTATGCCAGTAACCATACAAGCGGGTCTCCCGGCTGAGGAGACCTTGCAACGAGAGAATATCTTTTGCATGAACAAGGAGCGCGCCGCCTCCCAGGACATCAGGCCGCTGCAGGTGGTCATCCTCAACCTCATGCCACAAAAGACCGTGACCGAGACCCAGTTCATCCGGCTGTTGGGGAACACTCCCCTGCAGGTTGAGGTAACCTTCCTCTGTACGGCAAGCTACCAGAGCAAGAATACGGCAGTCTCCTACCTCAAGAGCTTTTACCAGCACTTTGAGGATATACGACACCAGAGCTTTGATGCCCTCATCGTAACAGGATCGCCTGTGGAGAACCTTCGCTTTGAGGAGGTCCAATACTGGGATGAGTTGACAACCATCCTTGACTGGGCCCAGGAGAATGTCTATTCTTCCCTCTTTGTTTGCTGGGGGGCTCAGGCAGCGCTCTACCACTACCACAAGATAGAAAAACGACCGCTAAAGAAAAAGCTCTCGGGTGTCTTTGCTCACACGGTGGTCTCCCCAACCGAGACGCTGGTCAGGGGCTTTGACGATGTGTTCCTAGCCCCACACAGCCGTCACACCACCATAAGCGGAAGGGATGTACAGCAGGTTGCGTCGCTGAAGATTCTCAGCACTTCAGAGGAGGCGGGAATCTACCTTGTCGCAAGCAAGGATGAGCGTCAGGTCTTCATCACCGGCCATGCCGAATATGATGCCCTTACCCTGGATGCGGAGTACAAGCGAGACCAAAAAGCCGGCCTCATGCCGGACAAGCCTATGAACTACTACCCTGGGGACAATGAGGGACGGGTGCCTCCCCTCTCCTGGCGATCTCATGCGAATCTTCTGTTTAGCAACTGGCTCAACTACTATGTCTACCAGAAAACTCCCTATGCCTTAGAAGAAATCTCGCTTCAATCGAGTAAGAGGCCCATGGTAATGCCGTCGTAGAAGGTGCCTTCGATCATGACCAGGCGGGAGAGCTTCCCCTCTTCCTTGAAGCCAAACTTCTCATAGAGGCTACGCGCCCGCCTGTTGTCTTCCCTTACTGTGAGCTCAATCTTTCTCAAGCCTGTGGGATTCTCCTGTATCCAGGAGAGCATGGCAGCGAGGAGGGCGGTGCCCACCCCTTGGCCCCAGCACTCCTTGAGCACCGAGATGCCCATCTCCCCACGGTGGGAAAACCGCGCAAAGGAGGGGGTATCGACACCCAGGCTCCCTATGATCCTCTCCTCCTCCAAAGCGAGGAGGGTGATATTGTTCTCTGAGCACATACGCGCATCAAGATACGCCCTCTCCTGCTCAACGGTGAAAGGAATGCCTTTAGCATCAAAGGTAAGGCCGTCACTTTCGCCTCCAACCTGCTTCAAATAATCGAGCAGAGCAGAAGCATCATCGCCTCTGGCTTCGCGAATAACGCGCTTGACCTCTTGCATAGCTACTCACCGAGGACCTTCAGGCAGAGACTTACCATCCTCGCCTTTATTTTCTCTATCTCCTCATCGCCGATAAAAACAACATCATCAGGTCCTACCCCTGCAGCCCAGTTGATGCTGTATGCAAGGGAAGCCACCCGCATGCCAATTTCACGGGCAAGGGCTACCTCAGTAGAGGCGGTCATACCCACCACATCGAAGCCCAAGGATTTGAACATGCGGATCTCAGCAGGGGTCTCCAAACGTGGTCCGTTGGTGCAGACATAGACGCCCGCCCTCTTCAGCAAGGGGTCCTGGGCATGCAGGGAGGCGGTGAGCGAGGGGTCAAAAACCCTGTCCATGCCTACATGGGACAAACCGCTTGCCCCTCCGGTAAAGAAGGTATGCTCTCTGGCACCGCCGGTGAGGTCCACAAAGTCAGCGAGGGTCCCCACCTCCCCGGGTGCCAGGGCATCGGTGATGGATCCCACAGCATAGATACTGATAAAGGAGTCGACCTCCAGCTGCTTGAGGGCAGTGATGTTTGCACGATAGTTTATCAGGTGAGGGGGGACAGAGTGCGATGAGCCGTGACGGGGAAGGAAGACCAGGGAGGAGTGCTCCCCTGTCCCTACAAAAAGCTCCACTTTTCCATACGGGGTTGAGACCTCCCTCTGTTCACTCTGAAAGGTAGAAATCCGGTCTACTCCGGTGCCGCCGATAATTGCTTTCATGTAAAACTCCTTCTAAGACTTGAGGGAGCGAGAACTCCCTTTGGGGTGACGATTCCCTTCACCAGGGAAGCTTCTATGATATCAAAGGAGGGATAGAGGGCCCTGCCTTCGCATGTAGTCGCCTGTCCCAGACAGTGCATGACCTCTTCTCCATCACGTTCTTCCATGACGATATCTGAGGAGGTTAGCTTTGTAGGATCAGGGGAGATGCTGAATGCATAGTAAGGAACCTTATAATAGTTGCAGGCGACAGCATTGCCCAAGGTACCCACCTTGTTGACCACAGTACCGTCCATGCAGACAAGGTCAGAGGCGGTCATATACTTGGTAATCGTACCCTGTGCAAGATAGTGAGCGCCCATACCGTCGGTGATAAGGTGTGCATCTACTCCCATCTCACGCAAGCTGGGATAGGTCAGGCGTGAGCCCTGCAGATAGGGTCTGGTCTCATTGACCAGCACAGAGATGCTCTTTCCCTCCTCTTTGGCGTAGGCAAGACTCAGTAGGAAGGTGTGCTCGGCAAAGCAGGTGGTAAGAATGACATCACCCTCTTCAATAAGGGTACTGCCAAGCTTGCCCATCTGGTGGTAGAGCGTTTCATAGTAGTGCTCCTGCTCGTCCACCAAGGCATTGAGGCGCAGGGCAAACGCTCCTCTCTCCACAGCATTCTCAAACAGAGGGGAAACCTCAGCAAGAAGGGAGAGCATCACCCGTCTCATGGTGGTGTTGGTCGGCCTTGAACTGATGAGCAGCCCAACCAGCCTCTTCAACTCCTCAAAGGAGAAGGGAATCCTGCCTTGGTCCATCCCCTCGGCGATGAAGCGCATGGTGGTGAAGGCAACCTGCAAGGGTCCCCCACCCTGGGTCACCATCGCCCTCAGGGCGAGGGCGACCTGCTCTACAGTGGAGCAGGGCTCAAAGCGCTTCTCAAAAGGGAAGGCCCTGCGGTCACCTATATGCACACACCCGTCGCCGATATGGCAGATATTCTCTTTTTGCAGCAGGTACGGTAGAACTCCCATCATTTATTCCAAAAGCTCAGATGGTCTGCCACGATAGCCTCGATGAGACGGGGGTCTTCAACAGGGCCGACTATCTCAATATCCTTCTGCCCATGGTTGAGCACCTTCTCTGCGGAGAGGGAGAAGGTGGGATTCTGCTCGTGGTTGCCGGTAAGGGCCAACAGCTGCTCTTCTGAGATACCGAACACCAGACGCCTGACGTTGGTCCAGTACATCGCTCCTGCACACATCACACAGGGCTCAGCAGAGCTGTAGAGGGTACACTCGGAGAGGAACTGTGGGGTATAAAGCTTTCCAGCCTTGAACATCAGCGCGGCCTCTGCGTGCATGGCTGGACCTCCCTCTTCATAGGCGTTGCCCATCTCAAGCAGGATGGTGCCATCCTTATCGGCTAGAAGGGCCCCAAAGGGGTGGCTTCCGTCAAGTTTAGCTTGGTGTGCTATGCGTACAGTCTCGTACAAGAGTCTGATATCGTCTTCAGTCGGTGCTGCTTTGGTAATATTTGGCATTGCTTTTCTCCTAATTGCAAATACCCTACCATGAGTTGCAGTTGTTCGCAACAATAAGCACTTTCGCATTTGATTTATATAAAGGGGTAATCCATTGTATTGTATACTCTTGTTTTTTATGCGAAACTTGTAAGTCTAAAACAGTTGTTGACGATTGGAATAAGAACTCGTACATTAGAGGTGATATTGCCAAAACAGGCAATGACTGCATAAAGGAATACATATGAACAAGAGTAAAATTGCAAAGATCAGTGTGGCGCTTCTTGCCATAGCCCTTATCGTCCCAACCCTATTTGCCGCTGGAATGAAAGAGAGTGATCCCCACAGTGTAACTGTAAGGATTGTAGAAGTTAAGCAGGAAGGAGTCTCTCCTGTTTTCACTGTTCGCTCCCTTGACAACCAACACTTTACCATCAAGACAGACAGGACAACGGTCAGTGGCTTCCCCGTATCAGCACTCAGTGCTGGAGATTATCTTGAAGTTACCCTGGATATGGACAAGGCAACCACTATCAGGTATATCACCCCGCTGGTCGTAATCGGAGCCAAGGATATCTACATCAGTGATGCTGTGCCGACCTCCCTTGCAACCTTGCACGAACGCTTCAGCTACACCTATGGCTATCTGTTGCTCCAGTCCTTTGCATCGCAAGGTCTCTTCTTCGACACCGGCTACTATGTGAAGGGAGCACTCGATGGCTACGAAGCATCCTTGAGTGAAGAGCAGACCGGCTATTACACACTTGAAGAACTCTATGCAAACATAGAGGAGTATCAGGAAACAATCTGGCAGACAGAGCAGGCTCCCCAGAACTTCAGCGATGGTTTTGCAGATATTGCAGAAGTTTCCACTCTTGCCAAGCCTGAAGACCTCACAAAGAAATTCAGCTACACCTATGGATACCTGCTCGCCTACAACATGCTCGGCCAAGGCATCGAAATTGACGGAGACCTCTATGCACAGGGCGCCCTCGACCTTGCCAGCAACAACAAGACCTTGATGAACGAAGAGGAGATGCAGACAGCCTTTGTTGAGTATCAGCAGGTCATTGAGGAGAAGTATGCACTCTGGATTGAGGAAGTGACTGTCACAAACCTCGCAGATGCAGAAGCTTTCCTTGACTTCAACAAGAACAACAATGAAGATATCGTGGTAACTGAGAGCGGCCTGCAGTACCAGGTTCTCAACGCTGCAGATGGCCCTAAGCCCACCGAAACTGACACTGTAGAGGTAAACTACCAGCTTCAGTTGATCGACGGAACCCTCGTTGAGAGCTCCTACGACCGCGGAGAGAGTGCCCACTTCCTGGTAACCCAGGTAATTCCCGGTTTCAGCGAAGCGTTGCTGAACATGAACGTAGGCAGTGTCATCCGCACCTGGATCCACCCTGACTTGGGCTATGGTGCAACAGGAACGGAGAACATCCTTCCCAACTCACTGCTTGTCTTTGATATCGAGCTGGTCGGAATCGACAAATAAAGCTTGCTTCTATCAAGAACAGGACATTTATAGAGCCCTCCTGCTGGAGACTCCAGCAAGAGGGCTCTGTTTCATAGGTACTGTGCGTTCTTTGCTCTCACAAGGGACAAGCGCTAGAGCGTAAAGACCACCTTCTTTACACTGCTGTCATTGGCCATCTGCATGGAGCATTTGAAAGACTCGCCTTCGCGCAAGATGACAAAACGACCCTCAGTTGCCATGATCACAACACTGGGCTCATCATCTTCCTCAAGCGAGATGAGCTCCTCCCCTTCAAGGATGCAGTGCATCTGGGTATGCTCTGCTCTCCTGGCCACACTGTCAGGGGGCCCGGGATACGAGAGCACCTCGTACGAGATGCCGTCAACTTGATACATACCGGGCTCCTCCCGATAGGGAAGACTCCTGTCCATGATGCCTATAACCCTCTCCAAGGAGGGGTATAGGCTCAGATACCACTCTAGATTTTCCAGGATGTCAACAAGCATTAGATACCTTGTCCCTTATGTTCACTCCAGAGCTTCTCAAAGGCAATGATTTGTTTTGCACACCCTTCGATGCCGAGCTTGCATGAATCAAGAGAGAGGTCATACGTCTTGCACATACCCCACTTGCGATCGCTGTAGTAGTTGTAGAAGTTAGCCCTCTGCTTATCCGCCTTCAGGCAGGTATCCTCAGCCTTGTTCTGAGGCACCTCATACACCTGGACAGCACGCTTTACGCGGCTCTCGAGGCTGGCATGAATGAAGATGTTCAGGACATTCTCCTTGTCACGCAGGATATAGTCGGCACACCTCCCTACAATGACGCAAGGGCCTTCCTCTGCTAAGCGCTTAATAGTTTTACTCTGTATGAGAAAGAGCTGGTCGTTGAGGGGCATCTCGGTGACCCCCAAAGCTCCGCTGGCCATCGGGTAGTTGCCCATGACCAAGGAGTAAAAGATACTGCTTGTCGCCTTTTCGTCAGCGTTGGTGAACAAAGCTTCACTGAGGCCACTGTCTTGTGCACTAATGGCGATCAGCTCTTTATCGTAGAACGGAATGCCAAGCTCTTCAGCCAGATTGCGTCCCACTTGTCTTCCGCCACTGCCGAACTGCCTGCCAATCGTAAAAACTGTATGCTTATCCATATGCAGGTTCCTCCATTGAGTTCAGTATACCACATCAGCGGTGAAAAGCAAAAACAGATTCAAGGCTGTTCACCATACTCTGCTGAGTTTTTAGTTTCCTGCATCTCGCTATTTGTCTTTTTCCTGTCAGGTGTTTCTTGCATCAACCCCCTGTAAAGCTTAGTATCCTTGTATCAACAAGGAGAACGTATGATCAATTTACACAATGATACGATAAGCATGCAGATAGCTCTGCTTGGAGCAGAGCCACAATCCCTAATCAACAAAAAGACCGGCCTCGAGTACCTATGGAGTGGTGACAAGCAGTTCTGGCCAAGAAGGGCTCCCCTGCTGTTCCCCATGACAGGGCCTACCAAGAACAACCAGATAGAGGCCTCGGGCACAACCTATCCGATGCCCAACAACGGTTTTGCCCGCGACCTGGCTTTTACCCTTCTCAGTGCCAGCGAGCATGAGGCTACCTTTGTCCTGGAGGAGAGTGAAGCAACCTTGTGCTTCTACCCCTATGGGTTTCGCCTGAGTGTCACATACACCCTCCTTGAAGACGGATTCAAAGCAGAAGCGGAGATCTATGCCAAGGACGACCTCTTTTTTACCTTTGGCTGGCATCCAGCCTTCAACCTGGATATCAATGGAAATGATACCCCGCTTGAGTCCTACCGTGTAACGTTTGAAAAGGCGGAGAGTGTCGATAGGAAAAGGCCGGTGGATGGGGTATTCGTCCTTGAACCGAACTTTCTTGACAACGAGAAGGAGCTGCCTCTCAGCAGAGAGGAGACAGACAAGGGTCCCATCATCCTCAATGGCCTTACCTCCAAATGGGTCACCCTCTCCTCCGACAGAGGCCCTCATGGCGTTCGGGTGCAGAGGGGAAACCTGGATACGCTGGTCATCTGGACGGTTGCTCCCAAGCATGCCCAGTACCTCTGTATCGAGCCGATGCACTCCTTCGGTGATACAAAAAGGGCGTTTGCCCTCGAAGAGATGGCAGAGGTCCTCCCCTTGAAGGCAGGAGAGTCCAAACGCTTTTCAAGCAGCTTCCATATCTTCTAGGGGGAGTAGGAGGCGACCACCCGTGCCGGAGCTCCATCACTTTCGGTGACCAACAGGGGAAGTGCCACCAGTGAGACGAGCCTTCCGACCACCCTGTCCAAATTGCAAAGGTTCTCCAGGATGAGTCCTTCGTAGGAGAAGATCAGGTGGTGGATGGGCAAGCTCTCACTGGAAGCGGCATCACAGGAGGCGCTGTCAAATCCAAACAGGCGGACACCACCCTCCAATAGGAGCGTGACAGCATCCTCTGTGAGCAGGGGCGGATCCTCAAAATACCCCTCACTGTTCCAATGCTCCTGCCAACCGGTACAGAAAAGAACTGCGGTAACGCTGGCAGGGATTGCTCGTACCTGCTCTTCTCCTATGGAGTGCATAGTCCTGCAATCAAGGACAAATGCGCTGTGGAAGAAGGCGGAAGAGGCAAAGGAGTCAAGGCTCCTGCCCCCCTCTACAAGGTGTGAAGGACTGTCCATATGCGTTGAGCTATGGCTGCCAAAGCTCATCTGCTTGAGACGAAAACCCTCTCGTTCCAACGCTGCCCACTGCGTGATAACCGTAGGAGGGTCTCCCGGATAGGGAGCATCACCATCGGTGATGCTGTGGCTCAAATCCACATAGACCAAGGAGGGGTGTTTGTCGCTCATTGCAAGCCCTCTGTTCGTGCATAATGGAACAAGTACTGCTGGGCAATACCTGCATAGGGCGCAAAATAGGAGGAGTCTTTGCCAGGATACCAACAGCTCATCACTTTTTTCATCCAAGTATCCATAGGAAAGGCCTCCATCCTATGAAATCCATAGAGCAGGATACAGTGCCCCACCTTGGGACCTACTCCCCTGATGGTCATCAGTAGGGAGAGGGCCCTCTCAAAATCCAGTGCCACCACCTTCTCCAAAAGGGCGTGCTTGGCAATGGCATCAAGGAGGTAAGGGGCACGAAAGCCCATACCCAGTTTGCGCAGCTTCTCTTCTGTAGCCCCCTGCATCTGAAGGGCAGTGGGAAAGCTGTACAACGATCCCTCTATAGGAGTTCCGTAGGTCTCACTCAGTCTCTTGTACATCTGGCGGATTCTGGCAATATTGTTGTTTTGGCTCAGGATAAAGGAGACCAAGACCTCCCAGGGGTCCTGGTTCAAGATTCGCAGTCCTCCATACATCCTAACAGCCGCCTCCAGGTTGGTATCAAGAAGCGACAGGTACTCGTTGGCCTGCCTATACTCACCATCCATATCAAAGTAATGTGCAAGAGCCTGATCACCGGCTACGGTGGAGGCAAAGCTCTTTTCAGTGAATTGTACAAGCCTTCCCTGGATGACCGACTGAAAGAGCCCACCCTCCTCATCCCAACCAAAGCACTGGCCACAAAACAGGGTGGCACGGAGATCTATTGCATAATCCTTCATAGAGGCACTGTAGCAGAGTGCTCGCCTCTTGGACAAGAAGCACCCTAGAAGCTTACCCTGCTAATATTTTAGCACTCATGTTCTAAAAAGAGAAAAAAATTCTTTCTGATAGCTATTTTATCAACAGGGAGGTATTCTAAAAAAAGGAGGAAACAGAAGGCACATGAAAAACACTGGCTTTTCTTACCCCCAATGGATGAGCAGGATGATCGGTGATGGCAAGGACATGCAAAGAGTGGAAGAAATTGTTGCCCGCTACTCCCACCTGCTGTTCTCTGCAGGCTCCATCCTGCACCATGTCAACCTTGACGAGCTTGCATATATCGGCAATCTATTGGAAGACCTTCCCTCCTCAAGGGAGGTCTTTCTGGCACCTTATACCTTTGCAGACCTCTATCTTGATGAAAATAAAGAGCTACAAAAAGTTTTCAACAAGCTCTCCTTCCCTATGCAGTGCAAGGTGCTGGATACTGCCCGTGCATATAGGGAGGCAGATCCTCCCTACGCTATAGTCTCCCTCGACTGGGAGAGTGGGGCTGTGCAACTGCTGGCGCTCTCTGCAAAAAAGGGTGACCTTGTCACTCAATCGCTGGCATTCCTCACCGATCCCCTGACGGTGAGCATGGTCGACGAGCGCCACGAGAAGGCCAAGGCGCATCTGCTCTCCAGGAGCAAGGCCTTGCTTCTGGAGAGCAGAGAAGAGAGAGAGGTTGGCCTCTATGAGGTCACCTCCAGTGATGAACTCTTTGTTAACAGGGTGTTCGGTCCTCTCCTTGATTGCCCCTTCTCCCTGGTGATGGGGGAGCAAAAGGACAGGTGGGG
>CAZPOJ010000026.1:0-24665 GCA_964588005.1 uncultured Sphaerochaeta sp. | reverse complement strand
AAGAACTGTCGACAATAAAATGGCATGAGTAGGTCGTTTTAGGTAACTTTTCATCGATTACTTTTGTACAATCACCTGTTCATGCTCTATACTATTGAGAATAAAGGGGAGGAACCGTGAAAATCCAAAAACAACAAGCAATGCGTACAGTCCTATACGCCCTCGCTCCGCTATGCCTTGCCGCAATCTATTTCTTTGGCTGGCGTTTCATCGCTGTATTTGTAGTAGTAGGAGTAACAGGGCTCTTGAGTGAGTGGTTCATGGCCAAGCGATACGGGTACAAGATTACCGAATCGCTCTTTGTATCGTGCACCCTGTTTGCACTCTCCCTGCCACCTACCATACCGCTGTGGATCGCAGCGGTGGGAATTGCCTTTGGTATCATTTTCGGCAAGATGATATTCGGTGGCTTCGGAAGGAACATATTCAATCCCGCTATCACAGCGCGTGCCTTCATCTACATCAGCTTTGGTGTGCCGATGACAGCAGCCTTCGTTGGCAATGCCACCAGCATCAACTGGTTTCCAGCAGGACTGGGCTCATGGCTGAGCCAGGCCGACAGTGTTTCAGCTGCAACACCCCTTCTCACCAAGGATATTCCGCTTCTGGATATGTTCCTTGGAACGACCAGTGGATCCTTTGGAGAGACCAGTGCCATCCTCATCCTCCTTGGAGGACTGTACATCATCTATAAAAAGTCGGCCAACTGGAAGATCGTGGTTGCTTCGATAGGATCGTTTCTCCTCTTGCAAACAGTGTTCTGGGCCACAGGCTTGCAAACCACCACTGCAAGCGGCCTACAGGCTGTTGCCAACCCCCTTACAGCCCTGTTAGGAGGCAGCTTCCTCTTTGCTGCATTCTTTATGATCACCGACCCGGTCTCCGCTTCGCAGTCAACTGATACGGGAAGGTGGATCTACGGAGCGATGTTCGGTATCCTTACCGTCCTTATCCGCACCTTCTCCACCTGGGTTGAAGGTGTCACCTTTGCCATACTTCTGGCTAATATGTTCGCCCCCCTGCTAGATACCCTGCTCAAGGGTGCCAAGGCAAAGAAAAAGCTTAAAAAAGCAAAGGCGGGTGCAGCATGAAAACACAAGTCTCGTTTTATAAGAAGCGCATCTACCCGTTGGTATTCATGTTCCTGGTGACGGTGGTCTGCATACTGCTTACCTCCGGTCTCTTTTTGAGCACCCAGGAGAGGGCTATTGCAAATGAGCTCTCCTTTGAGCGAAGGGCAATCCTCGATGCTGCACGATTGGACTATACCCCGACAACTGAGGGTATAGAGAAAGCTTATAACGAAAAAATCCAAGTTGAAGGTGGGGGAGCCTACTATACAACTGACGGCTCAGAGGGCAAGCTCTATATTCTTCCGATACTGGGCCCCGGTCTTTGGGGACCGATAGAGCTCATGGTTGGCCTAGAAGAGGATCTCACGACATTTTCTGGCCTTGCCATAGTAAGTCAGAATGAAACACCCGGCTTGGGAGGTCGTATTGAAGAGCCTTGGTTTACCTCCCAGTTCCAAGGCAAGAAGTCCCCTTTCACCTTGGTGAATGAGGGCACTTCCGATGCTCCCAATGAGATCGATGCCATAACAGGGGCAACACGTACTTCAGAATATTTCAGGAACCTGACCAACCGAGCTTCAGCCGATGCCAAGCGCATCATCAGAGGAGAGTAACATGGCCAAGAGCAAATTACGAAAAACCTTTTTAGAACCCCTGGGCAAGAACAACCCTGTCTTTGTCCAAATCTTGGGCATCTGTTCCACCCTTGCGGTAACCAATAAGCTGCAGAATACCATGGTGATGGTCCTGGGTGTCATGTTTACCACTGCCCTATCAAGCTGGACCATATCGATCTTGCGCAACCATATCCCTGCGCGTATCCGCATGATGGTGGAGACCATGGTCATCGCCACATTCGTCATCGTTGTCGATATTGTACTGAAGGCCTTCTACCCAGAGATGTGGAAGCAGCTAGGACCTTATGTCGGGCTGATCATAACCAACTGTATCATCATGGGAAGAATTGAAGCCTTTGCCCTCCAGAACAAACCGATGCTATCCCTCGTGGATGGCCTGGCATCCGGGCTGGGGTATGCCTACGTACTTCTGGCCATCGCCTTTGTCAGGGAGTTGCTGGGTACCGGCAGCCTCTGGGGATACCAGATCCTAGGATCTTGGTGGACCAACTGGTCCATCATGATCATGCCACCGGGAGGGTTCTTCGTGCTGGCGATCTTCATCTGGGTCATTCGCGAAACCATTATGAAGGAGGAAAAAGCATGAACGAATCAATAATGCCCTTTGCAGTCTTCTTTGCATCGATCTTCACCGGGAACATCCTGCTTACCAACTACCTGGGAATGTGTTCGTTCCTCTCAGTCTCCAAGGAGCTGAAAACCTCCACAGGCTTGGGTGTGGCAGTCATCTTTGTAATGGCCACCACCACCCCCCTGAACTGGCTTGTCTATCAATACCTGCTGATACCCTTCAGCTTGGAATACCTGCGCTTTATCGTCTTCATCATCGTCATAGCAGCCTTTGTGCAGCTCACCGAGATGACCATTGAGCGCTACAGCGAACCGCTCTACCAATCGCTGGGTATCTTCTTGCCCCTCATCACTGTCAACTGTGCAATTCTCGGTGTGAGCTTGTTCATGGTCATCCGTGAGTACACCTTTCTCACCTCCTTCCTCTTTGGGCTGGGTAGTGGCATCGGGTGGTTCATAGCCATCATAGCGATGGCGGGTATCCGCCAGAAACTGAAAAATGCCAAAGTCCCCCCAGGGCTAGAAGGACCTGGAATAACGCTGATAATTGCCGGATTCATGGCCATGGCCTTTATGGGTTTCTCTGGCATGATAGCCATATCCTAAGGGGGTCATGATGATAACAACACTTATAATAAGCATCGGCATCATAAGCCTCATATCGGTATTCCTGGCTATCCTGATGGTTATTGCCGACGCCACCATAGGCAACTATGGGGTGGTAAAGATAACCATCAATGACGGCACCAAGGAGCTGGAGGTCGAAGGGGGACAACCCCTACTTAGGGCCCTCAACCAGGAGGGGGTATTCATACCCTCCGCTTGTGGTGGACGCGGCTCGTGCGGCCTATGCAAGGTGCAGGTAGTCGAAGGAGGGGGCGAGTATCTTCCTACAGAGCTACCCTGGATATCCGACGAGGAAAAGAAAAAACATGTCAGGCTCTCCTGCCAGTTCAAGGTAAAACAGAATGTCGCCATCGTAATCCCAGAGGAGCTCTTCCTCGTCAAGGAGTTCTCCACCGTAGTTGAGAGCATCCGCGACCTCACCCATGACATCAAGGAAGTGAGGCTGTTGCTCAAGGAGCCCTCTACGATAACAACCAAGGCAGGGCAGTACATCCAGTTTGAAGTCCCCGAATACGAGGACTCCGATGAGAGCGTCTACCGAGCCTACTCAATGGCCTCCCCCCCGGGAGACAGCACCCACGTGGAGCTGGAGATTCGCCTGGTCCCCAATGGCATTTGCACAACGTACGTGCATAAGCACCTGAAGGTGGGCGAAGAGGTGACCATAAACGGCCCCTATGGGGATTTCTTCTTGCGGGAGACAGATAGCAACATCATCTTCATCGCAGGAGGCTCGGGGATGGCCCCCATCAAGAGCATCCTCCTGGACATGGAGCAGACGGGCAACAAGCGCAAGGCGACATACTTCTTTGGAGCACGCTCCAAGCGTGATCTCTTCCTATTGGATGAGATGCGCGCCCTGGAAGAGAAAATGCCCAACTTCAAGTTCGTACCTGCCCTGAGCGAGCCTCAGCCAGAGGACAAATGGGAAGGTGAAGTGGGACTTATCACCGACGTGGTGCGCAGGATGGTAGAAGAAGCACCCACCAGCGAAGCGTACCTCTGTGGAAGCCCCGGTATGATCGACGCCTGCATAAAGGTCCTTACCGAACTGAAAGTGCCTGAAGAGAGTATCTTCTATGATAAATTCTCATAACCTAAGGAGCAAACTATGAAACAGACCCCAGAGTTTGATAGGATACAAGAACAGATGAAGCCAGGTGTCATCGCCCTTGATGGCTTTCTCGGTAACGATAAGCGTAAACTGATAGATATCATTGCAAGCGACAATACAAAGGTGCGCAAACTCAACAGGACCCATGCGGATATTGCTGCAAAGATGGTCCACTTCAAGGAGCTAGGTGAGGCAGGCCTGGGAGAGTTCATCACCTTGGATGACCACTTTGAAGTCAAGGTTGAATCAGTACGGGGGCTTCTTCCCTCCCCCTTCGGAGGCCCGGGTATGTATGGGAAGATCAACACAACGGTGGTGAATAAGAAGCTCGACCGGCAGATAGTCTATACCGACCTGCATATCCACTTCATCAAGGACCACGCCTTCTATGAGGGCAAGGGGTCCCCCTTCAGGCTGGAGCCCGAGGACCTGGTTGAGATTCTTGAGGTGCCTGAAGCACAAGAGTAACGCTCCAAGGGGTGAGCATAGCAATATTTCCCCATCAAAAGCTCTTTCATTTAATCTGGAAGAGTGCACCTACAGTCCTTGTACATTCTTAAAAAGAACTACAAGGACCTTTTTATGCATTTTCACAACAAAGGACAATTTGCTGAAAACAGGGAGATCAGCGAATGAGTGTCTATACAAGCATCATGCCAAGACTAGTTGAGGCTATCAAACCTGCGGCCAAGGGCTGTTGGAGAGGTTCAAGGGCGAAGAGATCAAGTTGAGCATAGGCTTGAACTAGGCGGCGACAAGTACGTCACTGCTTTTTTCACCCCTCCTTGGGCAACCATACCAACAAAGCAAGCAGAGCGCAGATCGCCGAAACAATGAGAACTCCCAGTCCCACCCCAAACAAGGATGAGAACAAGCCAAGCAACAAGGCAATGGTAGCTGCAACCAAGGACTCTGCCTGCGACTCCACCGACAAGGCGGAGGCAAGCGAGTCCTGGTTCATGCGCTCACTCACATAGGTGATTCCTATGGGTTTTCTCAAGTTCTCCAGCACATAGATTCCCAGATAGAGCCCTACAGCGACAGCAACCCAGCCAAGATGCAGAAAGAGGCCGCTGAATAGCCCCAACATGATGCCCAATAGCATCGTCAGATTCAACGGTGTTGCCAAGACGCTGAAGCGTCGGGCAAACCTTCCTGAGCGGCTGGAGACAAAGGCTGTGGCTCCATAGAGCACCGCATAGACAAGGCCTACCATGAGGGCTGTTCTTTTCTCATCACCAAAGCTCAGGAGGATGGGTAAACTCAGTGCGAGGGTCTTAAGGATTGGCTGCAGATAGTCCTTGCATGCCTTGTAGTACCCGCTAAAGAGGGACTGGTTGGCAATGGTCCTCATCAGACGGGGGTCC
This sequence comes from uncultured Sphaerochaeta sp., assembly GCA_964588005.1. Taxonomy (GTDB): domain Bacteria; phylum Spirochaetota; class Spirochaetia; order Sphaerochaetales; family Sphaerochaetaceae; genus Sphaerochaeta. Next base: position 19,276 of record CAZPOJ010000026.1, on the reverse strand, counting down.
TTGATGCTGGAAACCAGGGAGCGAAGAACTGTCATGAACACCTCAGAGACCTTGCGCTCGTCTGTGTGGTGTGGACCGTCCAGGCTTTTTGGATAGGAGAGAATAAGAAAGAGGTTCAAGGTGTAGGGTATGGTCGTGAACAAGAACACAGACTTGTAGGAACCCTGCCAGAATACCAGCACTGCAGCGATAAGGGCTGACAAGGCTGATCCCCACTGGGACCAGGCACGGGTATGGCCATAGTAGTAGGTACGCTGGGAGTCCCACCCCTTTGCATGCAGATAGTCAAATATCATCGCCTTGTGGGTCCCTGTACGAAAGGCATCTCCAAAGGCAAAGGCTATCATGGCGAAGAAGAGGAGAAAATAGGATGATACTGCATAGAAAATAACAAAGGAGAGAATATAGGAGAGCAGGGCGAAGACCATCGTAAGGCGCCTGCCTACAGTGTCTGCAAGCAAGCCCGAAGGGATCTCCAGGATATTGATGCTGATTTCACGCACGGCATAGAGCGTCCCTATCTCAAGATAGGAAATGCCCTTGCCAAGCAGGATCAACAAGAGAAACGGTTCAAAAAATCTCAAGTTTTTCAAAAATCCATAGAGGCAGAATTTATAGTACTGCCTGTTCTTCTCAAATATCTGAGCGGTTTCCTTGTGTTCCATAGATTGCCCCCTAGGCTAGTCGCATGTATGGTAATCCTTGTTGAGGGCCTTGTCAGTAAAAACCTTACACACTACCATCATTTTCGAATGCCGGGAGCTCCGGTCGAGTTGCGTACGATAAGTTTGCACCGATACTCAACCCTAGTCACTGCATCTGAGTCAGCAATCAGGGAGGTTTCCTTTGCAATCTTATCAGAAATGAGTCGTATGGCACTTTTTCCTACCTGGATGATATGGTGCTCCACGGTGGTAAGACCTACCCCACAAAAGGAGGAGGGATAGATGTTGTCGAATCCACAGACACTGTAGTCTTGGGGAATACGAAAACCTGCATCGCCTATTGCATCGATAACGCCATAGGCAACCATATCGTTGATGGCCACAATTGCTGTGACCTCCGGGGCCTCCTGCATGCACCGCCGGGCAAGTTCATACCCTGTCTTGTGCTCAATATCCACCGTATTGAGTTCTGTTGTGGAAGAGATGTCAGTGGTAAACAGGGAGAGCTTACAAGGGTCACCTGCACTCTTGAATTCTGCCTTGAGTCCTTCATACCTGCGTATCCTTGCACTATGCTCACGGGTAAGGGTTGTAGAGACATAGGCTACCTGCTGATGCCCTAGCTTCAGCAGGTGCTTGCCGACAAAGGAGCCGGCAGTAAAGTTATTGACATCCACCGTATCAAGGCCCAACTCATTCTGCTTGTCCCCGACAGCGACTACCGGCACTGTCTCGTTTAGCTTCCTCGCCAGTTCGGGCTGTTGGGGAATCATGGCAAACACCACCCCTGCTACCATCGGATCCTTGGCAAACTCACAAGCCTTCCTCTCTTTCTCCGTATCCCAGTAGGTGGTGAACAAGATAGTTTCAATACCACGCTGGGTTGCCTCCTGCTCCATCCCTTGGATCAGGGTTGCAAAATAGGGGTTTATGACAGAGGGACAGATGATGACCAGTATTTTTCTAGAATACTTGTCGCTACGCCTCTCATAGCCCAGCTCCCGGGCTAAGGCATATACCGTGTCGACAGTGTCGGCAGAGAATCTGGAAAGGCTTTTTCTTGCTAGGATCATGGAGACACTGGCAGCTGAGAGACCGGCGGCATCTCCAATATCCTGTAATGTAACTCTTTTTTTTCCCATTCTCTGGCCTCCTTCTTCTTGCCTACTAAAGTTAAACACTATTAAGCAAATAATGCAAGAGGAAATATTCATACATATATCTCTATTTTGTCTGAAAAAGCATTAAACAGAGATTAAATTTGACAATTAGCGAATCGTACCGTACAATAAAAGAATAACAGTAGTAATCATGGCTCTAAATTGTTTAAAATTGTTTAAGAACATGCTTACTATATCGAAAATTCTGGAGGAAAGAATGAAAAAAGTACTTTTTGCTCTCATGATTCTTGTTTTAGTCCTTTCGCCTATCATGGCACAAGGCACACAAGAAACCAAAAGTGAAGACAGTTACAAGCTCACCCTCAAAATGAGCCACGTGTTTGCTCCCAATGAGCAGCTCACCAAATCCCTGAATATTGTTGCTGCAAATATCAAGGAACGCACCAATGGTGCCATCGAGATCCAGCACTATCCCCAGGGACAGCTCGCCACCTACAAAGATGGTGTTGAACAAGTTGCTCGTGGTGCAAAGTTCATCTCAGTAGAGGACCCCTCCTACCTTGGTGACTATGTTGCAGATTTCAATGCTCTAGTCGGACCGATGCTCTATGACTCCTTTGAGGCATATGAGTACATGATCGAGACTCCCCTGGTAAAGGGCATGATTAAAGAAGTTGAAGAGAAGCACAACATCAAGGTTCTTGCACTCGACTACATCTTCGGTTTCCGTAACTTCAAGACCAATAAAGTCATCACCAAACCTGAAGACCTCAAGGGCCTGAAGATTCGTACCCCCGGCAGCCAGCTCTTCATTGATACCATCAATGCAATGGGTGCAACTGCTACCCCACTTCCATTTAGTGAGACCATCTCTGCAGTCCAGCAGGGTGTTGTCGACGGCTTGGAAGGAACTATGGATGCCTACGGCTCAAACGGAAGCGCAGAAGTTGCCAAGAACATGGCATTCACCAAGCACTTCCTCGGAACCTGTGGTGTATACATCAACAACGACCTGTTCAACAGCATTCCTGAAAAATACCGCACTATCATCCAGGAAGAGTTCACCAAGGGTGCTGAGCACATGAAGAGTGAAATTTCCAATAACTATGAGGCCACCAAGGCAAAGCTCGAAGCTAAGGGCAATATGTTCAACGAAGTTGACTACCCCGCTTTCGTAGCTGTCGCAGAGCCTGTTTATGCCAACATGAAGGGAGTAAGCCCTGGCATCTACAAGACCCTGCAGGCTGAACTTGCAAAGATGAACAAGTAAGGTACAGAACTCAATATAGGCCGACCACCTATGCCAACCAGAAAAATCTGGTTGTGCATAAGGAAGTCGGCCTGTATTATATCCAAAAGGGGGTAGAAGCAATGAAGCAACACATCAAAAAGTTCTTCTCGAATTTTGAAGTTATTATTTCCAGCGCGTTCCTCATTACTACGACCGTCTTGGTCATGCTGAACGTTATATTACGTTATTTCTTTAACAGGGGTATCAACTGGTCTGAAGAAGTTGCTACAGGCTGCTTTGTTTGGAGCGTATTCCTCGGCGCCGCTGCCGGGTACAAAATCCAGATGCATGTAGGCGTCGATATGCTCGTAAACATGTGTCCTCCAACCATGAAAAAAATCATTACCATCATCGTTGATTGCATCCTTTTGCTCATCAACGGGTACATAACCTATATAGCAGTCATCTACGTAAGTCTCTCCTATAAGAAGCCTACACCGGTGCTCAATATCTCCACCGCCTATATAAGCTCCTCTATTCTGGTGAGTTTCGCCCTTATGTCTTTGTATTCAATCGGCTTCCTCATTCGAGATATCAAAGCACCCAAAGAACTACAAGGAGAGGTATAGCATATGTTGTCATATTTGCCGTCCATCATGGTATTCATTCTTTACTTTTCGAGTATCCCCATTGCCTATGCACTATTTGGATCCTCTCTCTTCTATTTCGCTGTCATAGACAACAGCTCCCCGGTCGACCTTCTCTTGCAGAAGTTCGTAACCAGTACACAGTCTTTTCCCCTGCTGGCCATCCCCTTCTTCATCATGGCCGGCTCGATCATGAACTATGCCGGCATCAGCCAGAAGCTCATGCAGTTTGCAGAAGTTCTTACCGGTCACATGTCCGGTGGTCTTGCCCAGGTCAACGTCCTCTTGAGTATGCTCATGGGCGGAGTCTCAGGCTCAGCTAATGCCGATGCGGCCATGCAGAGTAAGATGCTCGTCCCGGAGATGGAGAAACGCGGATACGACAAGGCTTTCTCCACCGCCATCACTGCAGCCTCCTCGGCTGTAACACCGGTCATTCCTCCAGGGATAAACCTCATCATCTATGCCCTGATAGCCAGCGCATCGGTAGGAAGGATGTTCGCAGCTGGCTATATCCCCGGATTTCTCATGACCGCCTGCCTCATGGTTACTGTGGCCATCATCTCAAAAAAGCGTGGGTATCAGCCTAGCAGAGAGAAAAAAGCCGGTGCCAAGGAGATTGCCAAACAGGGACTCGACTCCATTTGGGCCCTATTGTTCCCCTTCGGCATAATCATGGGGTTGCGTGTCGGTATCTTTACCCCTTCCGAAGCTGGGGCAGTAGCAGTGTTCTACTGTATTATCGTAGGAAAATTTATCTACAAGGAACTGGGTAAGGAACATATCATCCCTGTGTTGAAAGAGACAGTCCTGGCTACCAGCTCTGTCGTACTCATCATCGTTTCAGCCTCAGTCTTTGGCTACTACCTGAACTGGGAACAGATCCCCCAAAAACTTACCACCGTGCTGTTGAACGTGACCCAGAGCAAGTACATCATGCTGATGATCATCAACGTCCTCTTCCTGGTGATGGGAATGTTCCTCGAAGGAGGGGCTGCCCTGATCATCCTGGCCCCCCTATTGGTGCCTGTAGTCACCCAACTTGGGGTGGACCCCATCCACTTCGGCCTGATCTGTATCGTCAACATCATGATCGGAGGCATCACCCCACCCTTTGGGTCGATGATGTTCACCTGTTGTACCATCACCGGCTGTGAGTTACAGGACTTTGTGCGGGAAGCCATTCCGTTCATCCTAGCCCTGCTTGTTGCCCTTATCCTGATAACCTACATCCCCATCATCACCCTCATCCTACCCAACCTGCTCTATGGTGTTGCGTAATATAGTACAAGAAGGAGTTCGTAAAAATGAAAGTATATGCACATAGAGGGTATAGCGGAGCTTACCCTGAGAATACCATGCTTGCCTTCAGAAAGGCCGTAGAAGCAGGTAGCGATGGCATCGAGCTGGATGTCCAGCTTACCCTCGACGGAGAAGTCGTCGTCATCCATGATGAGACTGTGGACCGTACCACCGACGGTACAGGACGGGTCTGTGACTTCACCCTTGCTGAGTTGCAGAAACTCAACGCAGCTGTCCTTTTCAAGGATAAGAGTGAGTTTGAACATATCCCCTCCTTTGATGAGTACTGTGCCTGGGTGAAAACCACAGACCAGATAACCAACATCGAGCTGAAGACAAGCATCATCTACTACCAGGAGATTGAAGAGAAAACCCTTGCCATTCTCAAGCGCCACGGCCTAGAGAAGCAGATCCTATTCTCTTCATTCAATATACTCTCCATAGCGAATACCAAGGCACTTGATGCGAGCATACCCTGTGGAGTCCTTGTTCCGGAGTCGGGCCTGGTCAATGCAGGATATTTTTGCGACAAGTTTGGATTTGAGTACTTCCACCCCAACTTCTGTAACGTTACCTTAGAATCCGTTGCCGAATGCAAGGAGTATGGCATCAAGACAAACGTCTGGACAGTAAACTCTATGGGACAACTTGAGAAGTGCTATGAGTGGGGCTGTGATGGTGTATTCACCAACTATCCCTCGGTCTGCAAAGAGTGGATCAAGAGCAAGAGCCAATAACTCCTTTCTTGGAAACATCCAATAAGCAAAGGCCAGAGACAAAGAGCGGACCTCTTTGCCTTTGGCCTTTATGTTTTATTCATTTTTTTATCTTTTTCTTGAATTGGTTGGTAGTGGGTTTTCAGCAACCCACCCCATCCTCAAGTGCACTCCTTCTCATGAAGCAAAAGAGTGCCTTGAATCAAACCTAGAGCCCGGAAAGCTTCTGTTCCAGATAAGCAATCTCCTCCTGTAACAGGAAGACACTCTTGGTAGTAAGCCCCGCTGCACCATACTCGATCATCATTCGCATCTGGGGCCTCTTTTCAACAGTCCAGACAAAGACGGGAAGCAACTGCTTGCGAGCAGCCACAAACAGGGACCTCTCCACATACTCAAAGTTGATGTTCAAGCCAAATGCACCTGTCTGCAGGACAATATCGATCATAGCTTGAGCATAGGATGAGTATTCGGGATAGCTCTCCTTGTCCCAGGAATCAGCATTATAGAGGACTTTAGCCAGGGGAAGGAGTTGCTGGATGAGGAAAATCTCATTCTCCTTGCACCCGCTAAAGAGTATCTGGGTAACGCACTGCCTGGCTTGTATGATAGCGCAGACAGGGGGGACCACCTCATACTCCTTGATATCAAGGTTGACCTTGATATCATGGGAAAAACAAATATCCAAGGCGTCCTCCAACAGCAACAGATGAGGGTCATACAAAAGCAGCTCCTCATACGCCATCTCGGCAATGCTCAGGGGACAGCCTGCAAGAAAGGGGTCGTGTGAGAGAACTACCCTCCCATCGAGGCTCTTGCGCAGATCAACTTCGATAATATCAGGCTTGGCAAGACAAGCCGCTCTCAGATACTCCATGCTGTTCTGCCTTGTGCCCAAAGCTCCGCTATGAGCAGTTATAAAAAGATGCGTATTCATCATTTATCACCTACTGAGAAGCCCTTGGTATAGTGCTTATAGACAAAATTGGAAAACACCAGGATAGGCACAGATGTTATGAGCCCTATGCTCATCAGATTCCCCCACAAAGTTTCGTACTCTCCGATATAGTCGACGATAACCAGAGGCAGTGTCCTCAGCGCTGGAGTGCGAATAAAGAGCAATCCAAAAAGGAACTCATCCCATGCGGCAATAACGCTGAATATGGAGGTAGCCACCAGTCCCGTCCGGGCCATGGGAGCAACAATCTTCCATAGGACCATGGATTTGCTAGCCCCATCAATCTCAGCTGCCTCTTCAAAGGTCCTGGGGATGCTCTTCAGAAACCCGAACAACATCCAGGTGCAGTAAGGCAAGGTGTAGACTTGGTAGACCAGGATGAGTCCGACCAGTCTGTTTATAAGGCGCATGGAGTTGAACATGGTGTACAGCGGAATGGCAAGGACCACCGGAGGCAATATCTTTACCAAGAGGATCCAGACCATGAAGACCAAGTTGAATGCCAAGGGAAACTTGAACCGGGAGAGGGCATAGGCTGCAGTGAATGACAGCAACAACGAAAGGGTTGTGGCCCCAACGGAGACAACAAGGCTGTTGAGCATATTCCTGAGAAAACCCGACTGCAGGACGGCAACATAGTTCTGCAAGGTAGGGGCTTTGGGTACAAGCGTCGGATTGGGAAGTACGACTTCCAAAGGTCCCTTCAAGGAGGTGGCTACTATCCAATAGACGGGAAACAGGGTAATGACCAGCATAAAGAGGACAAAGACCCAAAAGAGAGGATTGTCTTGTTTCTTTTTTACCTTAAGCATGTGCACCATCCTCTTGGAGAATCTTCTTGATGTAGAACAGGGAGATCAGGGTAACAACAAGGAGGGTAAGCAGCGAGGCTGTAGAAGCCCTGCCCAGATTGAAGTACGAGAAGCCCTCCCGGTAGATAAAGGTTGAGAGCGTCTCAGTGGAGTTTCCAGGGCCTCCCTGGGTCAAGGCATAGACTTTACCGAACAGCTTGAAGGTATCGATGGTGCGTAGCATCGCAACGAGCATGATCTGGCTTGTAAGAATGGGAATGGTTATCCTGAAGGCAATCTGAGAGGAGCGTGCGCCATCGATCTGGGCTGCCTCGAACGTCTCCTTGGGTATGGACTGCATGGAAGCCTGCAGCATGATAAAGGCAAAGGGTGTCCACTGCCATATATCGATAAGGATAATCGAGTAGAGGGCCTTCGCGGGGTCAATGAGCCAACCGACAGGAGACATACCAGCACTTCGCAGGATGTAGTTGAGTAGCCCGATATCATTGTGGTAGAGCGTCTTCCAAATGGCACTGACAACCATGGTGGAGAGCATCATGGGGAAGATGACGATAGTCATAAAGGAACGCTTTCCCCGAAACTCCCCATGAAAGACAAAAGCAAGCAAAAGCCCCAGGCCAACCTCAAAGAAGGTGGCGATGAGGGAGAACTGCAGGGTATTGAAGAATGAGTCCCTGAACAGGGAAGATGTGAGGATCTCCTTGTAGTTGTCAAAGCCGACAAATTTCTTGACGTCACTGATAAAGTTGTAGTCAAACAGCGAAAGGCTCATCACCTGTATCACCGGATAGAGCGTCAGCCAGGCCATGATGGCAACTGAGGGCGCGATGATAGCAAAATAAAAAATATTGTTTTTTATATACTTGGACACATGCATAGTAGGGTACTCCAAACACTCTGTAGTAGGTCATAATACACTGTTAACAGAAAAAAAATAAAACAAAGGGCATACTAACGAAGAAGAGAGCAAAAGAGAAAACAATGCTAAAAATGCGAATGAATCAAAAAGAAAGATATACTGATGACAGGCAGGTATCCTGCCTGCCATCAGAGACGTACGACTACGTTATTTCAACAGAGCCTTGATACTCTTCTCCACATCAGAGAGAGCCTTTTCAGCAGTCAGCTCGCCCATGAGGGCAAACTGCAATACAGAACCCAACTGGTCCTCGATCTCCTTCCATTTGACCGAACGGGGACGGGCAACACTGTTTTGCAATGCATCAAGCTGTGCATCATACCAGGGATACTTCTCCCGTTGGGAAGCAACAGCGTAGACAGAGGCCCGGGAAGGGGGAAGCCCATAGGCATCAGACATGGCCAACTGCACTTCATAGCTGGTCAAGTAGAGCATGAAATCAAAAGCTGCCTCATGCTGTCTTGAAGACTCGGGGATTGCTACCAACCAGGCGCCTATCATAGGGGAGGATTTTTTCACCTCCGAGGGGTGCTTGGTCACTTTGACCTTACCAACGACAAAAGACTCCTCTTCATTTTCCAAATTCCCGATCCATCCGGGCCAAACTTCGGGAACCACGGCTGCAGTACCTGCATACAGGGCATCACGCACCTGTGCAGACTGGTACATCGTCACCCCTTGTGGAGCGTATTTGCTCATCTCCAAGAAGTACTTCAATGCAGCCAAGCCTTCAGGAGAGTTGATCGCTACCCTACCCTGCTCATCAAGGACCTCCCCTCCAAAAGCCCAGAATATGGGCAGGAAGCCTGTGACGATTGGGTTCCCCTTGGAGCCTCTGAAGACCACACCATCGACTCCACTTTCATTGGCATCGATGGTCTTTATTGCCTTGAGCAACTCTGTCCAGGTAGTCAGTTCGCCAAAACCATACTTTGCAAACAGGTCTGTCCTGTAGGCAAAAAGCTCGACATTTCCTGCAAATGGCAAGGTGAACAGGGTACCGGTCTCACCGTAGGGGTACCGCCCAAGATTCAGTGCAGGCTTGATGAAGTCACTGTCGACTGTGAGCCCTCTCTTTGCATACAGTTCATCAAGGTTGGCCAGCCAGCCGACCTCCTGGAACTGTGGAGCATTGGGATCATCAATAAGAACCAAGTCATAGGTTCCACTCTTGCTTCTCATGTCGATGACGCTCTTTTCAAACAGGCTTGAGCCGGAGAGCTTCAAGATCTCAAAGGAAACCTCAGGATGAAGCTTGTGATAAGCATCTGCAGCCCACTGTAAGGAATCCCCATAGGCACCATCCCTTCCTGCAATGGTGAGGGTTGTTTTTTTAGCTGCTCCTTCTGATACCCCTGAACCGAATACAAATAGTACAGAAACTGATAATGCTATCAAGATTGTTATACACTTTTTCATGATAGTCCTCCTGTAAGACAGGATACCACCTCAGAGTGAGAAGGCAAGGGAAGAGCAGTTTTAACAAAACACCTTACTTTAAGATGTTATCTTATCAAACAGGCTTGAGCACCTGGTAGATGGCATAGTTCCAGTTCAGCACAAGGGGGTGCAGATACTCGGCGTAGCTGAGAAAGATCTCATTTGTTTGGCCGTCGCCAATTTCAACTCCCCCTGATCGTGGTACAACAACCTGGTCATACTCAAAAAGTGATGCATAGGAGGTGAGGCCAGCAACCAGCGAAGCATCATCGATGAACTCATGCATGCTCAAGGCAAGAATCTTAGTCCCCTTGGCCTTTTTGGCTATGCTGGTTTTCCTGGGAAGTTCTTGTTTTGATTCTATGTAGAGATTGCCCTTATGTATGAAGCTTGTACCCTGCACGATAAAGTCAAAGGGGATGTTCTCATAGAAGGTGTCCTGTGGTTCCAGGAAGGCATAGGTGGTGGGATCGAGTTTTCCAGAAGGGACAAACACGCCTAGCCTGTTCTCCCGCTGTCCCAGGGAGGAGAACTGCTCGATGATCCCTACGTTGTGCGTATAGATGTCCAGTGCATAGGAGAGCGTATCCAGATGTTCTACAAATATGGAAGCAATATGGTCACACAGCCCCCCCGCTCCCAGCAGAATCTTTATCGGGGTCTCTCTCTTGGTGTGTTGTGCATAGTTCTCAATTTCATCATAGACAGCATTGGCGGACTTGAGTTTCTCAGCTATGTACAGGTGCTTCTTCTGGTGGAAATGGGTATATGGAGCAGCAAGGGAGATGATGAAGGTAGGCCCTGTCCCCTTATGTTTTTTGAATAGGGGCATACCCAGTTCCTCTTCATACCGCTTCAGCTGGGTCCAAAGCCAGTAATCAGTCTTGTAGTCGATGCTGTACCGCTCCTTCAAGTACTCAACAATCTGAGAACTCGAAAGGTCGACTTCCCAGATGGACTTCACCTGCCTCTTTTCCCACTCCAGGGAGAAGAGGCGCAAAACATTAAATACAAGATCTTTCTGTTTGAGACGGAGTTTCTTTTGGTCTGTGAGAGTGCTCATCGGTTTGATCCTTTGGGTGCCCTTGATGTATCCATACTCAAGCACCACCACTAAAAAGTCAAATGGTATCATAGGGCAAGCCTTCCCGAATGATCGGAAAGGCTTGCTTGTTTTTCTTTGTAAGTGTGAGAGAAAACTCTGCTATCTCCAAGGAAAATCAATATCAGTAATTTTCTCAACACTTAGGTTCATTGCAAAGAACTTAGTTTCACCAGAAGCAGAAGCTCCTACCAATCCCAGTCGGTAAACCGCTCGTCATTGAGCCTCCAGTACTGCTCTGTATAGGCGATGGAGGGATTATCCTTGGCATATTCAAAGGGGGAGAGCCCGTCATAATCACTGACCCACCCTTCTGCACCCGCATCAAGAAGAAGGTCTATCATCCTGGGGTCTTCTGCGTAGAGAGCTGCATAGATCAGGGCAGTCCTGCCATTTTCATCCTCCGCGGTCAGCGACGATCCTTCATCGATGAGATACTTGATCACCTCATAGGCATTCAAATTCTCCAAGGCGTGCATGAGAGCTGTCTTGCCATAAATATCCCGGGTCTTGAGATTGGCTCCACCCTCTAAGAGGAGGGCGAAGAAATCCTCGGAGAGAGAGTTCTTGGCGGCGAGCATAAGTGTGGTGAGCCCCTCATGGGTTCTCGCTTGTGCGTCAGCGCCGAGCTCAAGGATATACGTCAGTTCATCGAGGGATGTCGCATACTCCAACAGATACAACAGCGGTGTATAGCCATTAGGGCTCGTACCGTTGATATCCGCTCCCCAGTCCAAAAACAGCTCCACCATTGGTACATTATTATAGATGACCGCATAATCAAGGGCATCAAGACCTCTTTCGTCTTCTACAGTGAAATCTTCATCATCAAGGAGAAGACCGCGGGCGACGGAGGGGGCTGCATGGGTCTGTGCAGCCAGAATAAGGGGAGTCCTCAGACTGTCCTCAAAGTGTGTTGCCCCCCCTTCAACCAGGGCTGTATAGATCTCATAGTCAGGGTTGTCCGAAACTGCGTACATCAAAGGTGTCCAGCCATAGTCGTCTTCCCTGTTGGGATCCTCTCCCTTTTCCAGCAGGAACCGTATCATCGAAGGAGCCAGGGCATTTGATGCGGCATAGTGCAGTAGTCCAAGTCCTTCGTGCCTTGCCTCATCAAAGGTGGCACCCAAGGAAAAGAGTCTTTCGGCTATCGCAGTATTGCTGTTGCTGCTAACTGCATGCAGCAGGGCATTCCAGTTGTCATCATCATATATGGACAGATCTTCCCCCTCTTCAAGCAGGAGGGTAAGGATGTCCGGGTTATTGGTGTTGGCTGCTGCATACATCAAAGGAGTTAGGCCGCTGTACTCACTTTTGTCATGGGATGGGCCATAGCTAAGAAGGGTCTTCACCACCTCAACGTTTTTATTGTTGCTGACCGCATAGAGCAGTGCCGTCCATCCATAATCATCCTTCTCGTCAAGATCGACCCCATAGGCAAGCAAGCCCCTGATAATCTCAGGATGAGACGAGTTGGAAGCTGCATACATGAGGGGACTAGTTCCCTCATGGGGGACCTCTTCTGCTTCCAACAGCACTCGTACTGCCTCAAAGCTAGGGTTGTAGCTGAGGGCATAATGCAGGGGGGACCAATCGATATGGGTACGGACTTGCGGGTTAGCACCGTGGGCAAGAAGGGTTTCCATAACCTGCGGGTTTGGATTATCCCTAGCTGCATGAACCAAGGCTGTCCACCCCAGAAAGTCTATGGCATCAACATCAGAGCCTAGGGTGATCAACTCCTCAATCAAAGAGCTATCATCACTCTCAGATGCGGCGATCATCAGAGGGGTTCGGTCATCACCATCACGTTCATCCAGGTCATAGCCGGCATCAACGAGCAGCCGTATCTTCTCAAAGTCCTTCCCATAAAGCATGGCTATAGCAAGGGGTGAAGCGAATACGTCATCTCGCAGTGCAATTGATGCCCCGCTGTCAAGCAAGGCTTGGGTCACTGCAAGATTGTCATTGTAGCGCAGGGAGTAGTACAAGGCGGTCCACCCGAAGTCATCCTTGTCATCTATGCCAATCCCCGCTGCAAGCAGTGCCCTGATGACCTCAGGGTTGGGGTTCTCCTTTGCTGCAGCCATAAGTAGGGTAAGTCCATCCTCTCCTTTCTGAAAGGGGTCATGCCCGAGTGAGAAGAGCTCCGTCAGGACTTTAGGATCGCTGTTCTCCCTGGCAACAAGAAAGAGAGGTGACTCATCGAGGGCCAAGTCTCCCCCATATACCAAGGAAGACACAATCTGTTCAGCGGCTCCCGAGCTAAAAAGCTCGCCTACACCTGTTGCGAAAAGCAGAGTAAAAGAGAACAGGAACACCAGGAACAAAACAATGAACTTTTTCATATATCCCTCCTATTCCATAACAGAGAAGATCCCAACCCTGCATCGTGCGGGGTTGGGATAGCGTTGGTTTTATACAACTGTATAAAAGGTAAAATGAATAAAAGCCTTTATACAAAGGTATATCTTACTAATAAGGTAGCTTTACTATAGCATCAGCATATAGGTCAGTCAATGTCGTCAGGGCCTGATATACATAAACTCTAACATTTATAGACACCACCACGGTGCTATGGTATATTTTACAAGGAGAAAAAGAGTGTCAAGAACCCCGTTGTTTATAAAGATTGCCCGCCCAACCTATGGGCGATACCTTCTCTGGTCCAATAACATCCGCTCCGAGGGGATGGAAATCCTTACGAACATGGAGGAACCCTTCCTTATCTTGGGAAATCATAGCCAAGTGTATGATCCTTTCTTTGTCTCTGCTGCAGCTAAGGTGCATATCAGGTGGGTGGCTGGGGCATACCTCTTCAAGCTCTATGGCCTGAAGACACTTTTGGGTGGTTGGGTCGGGGGGATTTCCAAGCAACAGGGGCGCAGCGACCTGCATACCATCAGGACCATCAGCGAGGCTCTCAAGCAGGGCGACAACGTTGGGCTCTTCCCCGAGGGGACCAGGACATGGGACGGGGAAAGTGTCGGCTTTGACGAGGCTACAGCCAAGCTCATCAAGATATTGAAAGTCCCCCTAGTCATCGTCAACCTTGAAGGTATCTACGCAACAAAACCTCGTTGGGCCGATAAGAAAAGAAGAGGGTCGCCGGTTATCAGAGTACTGCCTCCGCTCTCCAAGGAGGCCATCGCCTCCATGACCAGAGAGGAACTATACAGCTTCCTAGTAGAGAACCTCTCCTTTTCCTATCGCAAGTGGCAAGAGAGAACACGCACCCCGTTTAGGGGAAAGGCCCAGGCTGAAGGGTTGCAGCGTGCTCTCTACCTCTGTCCCGACTGCAAATCCTTCAGCACCCTAATGACTAAGAGAGATCTCATTACGTGCACCAAATGCTCCATGACAGCTCGCTTGGATGCGTATGACCAGATCACCACCTTGGAGGGGGAGAACCCTTTCAAGGATATACCCCAGTGGCATGACTGGGAGACAGAACAACTGCTCCCCCACATGCAAGAGACAAGTGCGGGGGATTCCCTATTCCCTCCTGACAAGGGGGTGCTATTCCAAAGGGGAGAGAACAACAAGCTCATGACCTTGAGCAAGGATTTCTCCCTCACCATAACAAGTGATGGACTGCAGGTTACAAGCACCAACCCTGTCATTTTCTCCTTATTCTCGTTTTCCCACATACAATCGATGATCATCAATGCCAAGAACACTATAGAACTCTACTATAATGAAAAATTGTATAGAATCAGGATTGAGAAACAAGGCTCCTCGCTCAAGTATGTAGAACTCTACCAGCTACTCGCACATGCAAAAAAAGAAAGAAAGGAAACCCTATGAATTGGAATTACATCATACACATCGGCATCATCTCCATAGCACTGCTCACCGCAGCCCTTTGTCGGGCACGGATCCGTTTCTTTCAGCGCTACCTAATCCCTGCTTCTATCGTTGCAGGGATCTTGTTGCTGGTATTCTATAACTTCCTTGCACCCCTACTCGGCTTGAGAAGCGACTTCCTTGGCGAGATAGTCTACCACCTTCTGAACATCTCCTTTATCGCCATGATGCTGCGCGTCATCCCTGAGAACCGGAAAAGAGAGAAAGGCAGCCGTGCCATTGCTGCTAACGTGACCGCTGTCATGGCCCAGTATGGTCTGCAAGCCTTCTTTGGCCTTTTGGTCACCGCCCTGCTCATTGCCACGGTGAGCCCCACCCTGTTTCCTGCTATAGGATATTCACTTCCCCTAGCCTTTGAATTGGGACCGGGGCAGGCGTATTCGGTCGGGGTAACCTGGGAGAAGATGGGCTTTACAGGAGCATCCTCAGTCGGTCTTACCCTCGCAGCCATAGGTTTCCTCATCGGCAGCTTTGGGGGGGTCATGCTCATAAACCAAGGCATCAAGAGGGGCTGGATAGCCAAGGAGTACAGGCAGAAGATCGATCAGAAGAGTATCCGTACCGGCTTCTTCAGCAGGGAGACCACCAAGCGACCAATAGGCTCCTATCTCACCACAGACGGTGAGTCCATAGACTCCCTTACCTACCACATAGCTCTGGTCATGGCCACGTACCTTATCAGCTGGCTTTTCCTTACTGGCCTTACCAAGCTGCTCAATCTCATCGGGCCCTTGGGTTCCGACCTAGCCGACAGCCTATGGGGCATCAACTTCATATTCAGTTCCTTCTGTGCCCTAGGGGTCAAGATGATCATGCGCTTCTTCAAGGTTGAAACCACCATAGATACGGCAACCTGCAACCGCATCAGTGGACTCTCGGTCGACCTGACGGTGGCTGCTTCCCTTGGAGCCATCTCCCTGGTCGTAGTGCAGGGGTACTGGTTGCCCATCCTAGCCCTAGTCATCACAGGATCCTTCTTGGCTCTTGTAGTACTGCCCTGGTACTGCTCGCGCATCTATGACGACCATCAGTTCTATAGGATGCTGGTCATCTACGGAACGGCAACAGGGACCCTTCCCACAGGCCTGGCGCTACTGAGGGTGGTGGACAAGGAGTTTGAAACACCGGTGGCAACCGACTACCTCTATGCGGTAGGCATCGTCTTTATCCTGGCAATCCCGTTCATCATGAGCGTAAACCTACCCGCTTTCAGTGTCACCAACAACAACCCCACCCTCTTCTGGTTGGCTGTCGGTATCTCAGCAATCTATCTGGGAGCTTCCTTTGTCTCCTACCTGATCATTGCGAAGAAACGTTCGTTTGCACAATCAGGGAAGTTGTTCTATACCGAAGGCGAGTAAGCGATAGCAGCTGTTGGTACAAACAATTCTTGTTTTCCCCAACAAGAGCGTGTACAGTTATTTCATGAGCGGACTAAGAACCCTTCCAACCTTCCCTCCCCTCCAGCAAGCTGGCAGGGGAAGGGAGTTCAACCAGTACACCATCGATGACCACCGGGAGATAGTCTACAACTATCTCTTCAAGGGTCTGAGCCACCGGGCTCTGGATCGGGACATCCTTGGGCTCGACCCCTTGTATTCCAGGGGCTTCCAGTCGATGAGCATCCTCCATTTCTTGGGACTTGTGGACATCCATAAACACTTCTTTGAGGGATTTCCCATTGATGATGCCTTATCCCTGCTCAAGCCCTACACCCATGAAGAGGCATACCTGCTCATCTACTCCTATCTCCTGGACAAGGCACAGATGTATGAAACAGACCGAGAAGCAGAGTATGGAGTAGCCGAGCTTGATGCAAGATACTGGGTCAGCCAATACCTCAAGGGGGTGGATGATCCCCACCAGATAGATATACGGCTAGGATACATACCCGCTTCAAGCCAGGAGTTCAGGTATGGGACAAGCAAGTACTATGTGAGCAGCCCATCCCTTAAGGAAGCGCTCAAATGCAGGTATGATTTCTACTGCCAAGTCTGCCACACCAGGATCTATCGCCCAAAGTGGGTGCAAACCCTCCCCAAGAAAGAGCAGTGGAAGCACCTAAATGCTGATGTGCACCACATACAGCCACTTGCCCAGGGGGGAACTGACCTGTTGGAAAACATGCTCTGTCTCTGTCCGAACTGCCATCGTCGCTTTCACACCCAAGAGCATATACTGCAAAAGCGAGAAAGCCACATTTTTGCCTTCAACCAGATTACAGGGGGGCAAACCCCCCTTACCCTCAAGCATGCTGTACAGCTTAAGAACTGACATGCATTTTTTTGTTGAGAGGGACAGGCAGCATCAAAAAGGGACCAACAGTGCATATATCTGCCATTTCTCCTTCCAAACTGAGCAGGGAGCACACAACAAACAACAACAGCCTTCCCACTCGTAGGAAGGGAGAGTACACTTGGCATAGCATCTACCACAAGGACTTTATTCACACTATGAAAAAATGGTTAGCTTTTCTCTGTATTATACCCATTCTACTCTTCTCCTTCCCCCTGTACAGCAGGACCTACTCCCCGAAGACTATCAACATCCACTCCCCCCTCTATGAGGAGACAGATCTTCTCTACCGAGTACATGGCTTGGCACTCCCCTCGGGGGCAAGGCCCTGGAGTACCTCTGAAGCTGCCCTGATTCTCTCGGTGATCCCCGATGGAGGATCTACAGCCGAGCTCAAAAAACAGGCCCTCCTTCGCTTGGAGACAACCCTTCCCAAACAGGGTAGCAACGGCCTTTCCCACCGATTCTCCACTACCGTCGCCATGGAGTCCTACGTCCATACCAACACCACAGAGTTTCTCCTCCCCCAGGATTGGGCCTACTCCATGGACAGGCGCCTCCCCCTTCTGGATTTTAGGATGGAATTGCAGTGGGACACTGCCTTCTACTTCGCAACAAGCGTGGAGGCGGGGTCTTCGGCGGTACAGCCTGGCGATGAAACTCTTTCCTTTTCAGACCCCCAGGCCCCTATATATGGAGTTGGGGCGATTGTAGGCAGTAGTGATCCCCATGTTCAATACCTGACACGGGCACAGCTATTCCAGAAAACCTTCAACACAAACCTCATGACCTTCGCCAAGGAGTTTCAGGCCAACTGGCCACGAGACTCCCAGATGACCTTAGGGGGAACATGGTGGAACCTCTCCCTAGGAAGAGGTCCCATCAAGTGGGGGGTTGGACAGAGTGGAAATCTTGTCATAGGAGACCATATAGACTCGCACAACAACCTCAACATCAGCTTCTTCAGTGAAGAGTTCAAGCTGCAGTTGCTGTACCTCTTCTTGCCCAACCCTGTACAAGATCCTGAGCAGAGAGTTTTCATGGGCCACCGCCTGGAAACCCAACCAAGGCCCTGGCTACGTCTCGCCTTTACTGAAAACGTCATGTTCAAGGGAGAGAGCCTGCCGCTCACCTACATCGACCCCACCTACATCTATCACAACCACTACAACAATACCATGCTCAACGCTCTGGCCAGTGCTGAAATCCATCTTGCCCTCGCATCTGGATTATCCTTACACGCTCAGTTTGCCCTCGATCAATTCCAGTTTTCTAATGAAGGAGGTGGTGAATCCAATGCCGCCGGACAGCTTTTTGGGGTGACCCATACAGCCCAGATAGCCCAAGGATTCCTAAGCACTACACTCGAGTTTGTAAGGACAGACCCCTCACTCTACAGACGGAATCAGGTGGACTTCCTGCTTATCAGGGGATTAAAAAACAATGGCAATCCCATGCAGTTCGATTACCTTGGCTATAAGTGGGGATCGGACAGCATCGCCCTCTCTGCTGAGATGGTCTACCTCATCCCGGGAGTTGCCCGCTACGCTCTCTCTGCCCTCATCCACCGACAGGGTAGCGTAGGCCTCTTTGGACCCCATTATTGGGATGAAGATTTAGGGCAGTTCTCCAATACAGGAAACTCAAACATCTCAGGGCCTCCTCTCTCGGGCGACATTCTCAAAGACCAGGTCATCATCACCTTTGCAGGCTCCTGGTGGCTGAAGAAGGCTCCTGTGCGCATCTTTGGGGAGCTCTCGTGGATTGGAAAACGGACCTATACAAAGAGCACAAAGGAATCCAGCAACCAAAGAAGTGACCTCCAGCTGGTAACGGGAGCACTTTACACCTTCTGATCATTACTCACGCCTTCTGGATCTTTGGCTCTTGATTCCTTTTTTCCGTTGTCTGCTCTTTTCTTTGCCTAGGCCCCTCAAGGGGAAGATGAACCTTTAGCCGCTAAGCCAGAGGTTGCCTAAAGGCATTGGTAAAAATGCGCTCTATCAGGCTTCTGTCAGGATAGAGGCTACTGTATGCAGCTCCCCTAGCAGGGCCTGTAGACGCTCATCATCCATCCTCCCGTCTTCGGTGAGCAGGCTATGCATCTTCTTGGGTATGCTAAGGGCGCTTTGTTGCGTCCTCTGCCCTTTGGGGGTGAGGGTGATAGATACGCTGCGCTCATCGCGCTTGTTGCGCTC
>CAZPOJ010000025.1:0-24885 GCA_964588005.1 uncultured Sphaerochaeta sp. | reverse complement strand
CTAAGAAGAAACCCAAGTATGTCTATTTTTTTGGCTCCGGAGAAGTAGATGGAACCTCCCAGATGAAGGATATTCTCGGTGGCAAGGGCGCTAACCTTGCAGAGATGATCAGCATCGGGCTTCCAGTACCTCCGGGCTTTACTATCAGTACAGAAGCGTGTGCGTATTACAGCGCAAACAACGAGACGTATCCTGACGGAATGCGAGAAGAGGTTCTAGAGAACCTTGCCAAGCTGGAAAAAAAGATGGGAGCCAAACTTGGGGATGCAACCAACCCCTTGCTGGTATCCGTTCGTAGTGGGGCCGCCTCATCCATGCCAGGGATGATGGACACCATCCTCAACCTCGGCCTTACCCCCACCTCAGTACGAGGCCTGATAGCAAAAACAAACAATGAACGCTTTGCCTGGGATAGTTACCGCCGCTTTATCCAGATGTTCGGTGATGTCGTCATGGGAGTTCCTCACCATGAGTTTGAGACAGCCCTGCATGACTTGAAGGAGTCCAAGGGAGTAGAACTGGATACCGACCTTACCAGTGCCGACCTCCAGGACTTGATCGCCCAGTATGAAGTCATCTACAAGCGGTATACCGGAGAATCCTTCCCAACCGATCCGCTCGACCAACTTTTCAAGTCAGTCAACGCTGTATTCCACTCCTGGAACAACGAGCGTGCTAAAAAATACCGCCAGATGAATGATATCCGCGGCCTTCTTGGCACCGCTGTCAATATTCAGAGTATGGTATATGGAAACATGGGTGATACCAGTGGTACCGGTGTTGCCTTTACGCGTGACCCTTCAACCGGTGAAAACAAGTTCTACGGCGAGTACCTCATGAACGCCCAGGGTGAGGACGTTGTAGCAGGTATCAGGACACCCAAGACCATCGACACACTCAAGGAAGTCAACCCAAGTGTGTACCAGCAGCTGGTAGATATCCGTTCCATCCTTGAACATCACTACCATGATATGCAGGACGTAGAGTTCACCATCCAGGAAGGCACCCTGTACATGCTGCAGACCCGTAACGGCAAGCGCACCGTGTTCAGCTGGCTGCATACCCAGGTGGATATGGTCAATGAAGGCCTTATCACCAAGGAGACTGCAGTAAGCCGCGTTCCGGCAGGCGAGTTCGACAAGCTCTTTGCACCGGTTCTCGATAGTCAGAGCATCCGTGACCAAAATATTCCCGTATTGGCCAGTGGCTTGAACGCCTCCCCAGGTGGAGCATCCGGTCAGATCTATTTCACTGCTGCCAAGGCGGAGCAGATGGCTGCAGAGGGTAAGGAAGTCATCCTTGTTCGCTCTGAGACCAGTCCTGAGGATATTGGTGGCATGGCCATCGCCAAAGGTATTGTAACCAGTCGTGGTGGTATGACAAGCCATGCAGCGGTAGTTGCAAGGGGCATGGGATGTCCTTGTGTATCGGGAGCAGGGGACCTTCGCATCAACGAGGAGAAGAAGTTTGTTGAAGTGAACGGTATCAGGCTCAACGAAGGGGACTTCATGTCCATCGACGGGTTCACCGGTGCCATCTATGCATCGAAGATTCCTGTCCGTCCTTCTGAAATTGTACAGGTCCTCAATGGGAACATGAAAGAGTCCGAGTCCCAACTCTTCCAGTACTACACAACGTTCATGGAGTACGTCAATGAGCTGAAGACTCTCGGTGTCTATGCTAATGCCGATTCCCCCACCGATACCAAGATGGCTGTCGCACTAGGGGCAGAAGGCATCGGCCTTTGTAGGACTGAGCACATGTTCTTCGGTGGAAGCCGCATCATGTCGATCCGCAAGATGATCTTGGCAAACAACGTGGTGGAGCGTGAGAAGGCCCTTGCTGAACTGCTGCCAATGCAGCGTCAGGACTTTGAGGAGATTTTCATCGAGCTGCATGGCCGGCCTGCTACAGTTCGCCTGCTCGATCCTCCCTTGCATGAGTTCCTTCCCAATGACCATACAAGCCGTCATGACCTGGCCTTGCAGATGAATATCTCTGTTGAGGAAGTGGCACAGAAGTCAGCTTCCCTGCATGAGTTCAACCCGATGCTCGGTTTCCGTGGTTGCCGCTTGGCCATCATCTATCCTGAGATCTTGAGAATGCAGGTCAGGGCCATCATCGAAGCCGCCATCAATGTGAAGCGCAAGGGTTTTGTGGTGCATCCTGAGATTATGATCCCTCTGGTAGGCAATTCCAAGGAGTACGTGTACTGCAAGAAGGTCGCCCTCGAGGTTATTGAAAACATCTTCGATGAGCAGGGATTGAAAATCGAGTATAAGATTGGAACCATGATCGAGGTTCCTCGTGCTGCGGTGACTGCTGATGAGATAGCCAAGGAAGCTGAGTTCTTCAGTTTCGGTACCAATGACCTCACCCAGATGACCTGTGGCTTCAGCCGCGATGATTCGGGTTCGTTCCTTGGTCCCTACGTCAACGATCTGGACAAGCAGTTCTATGACTACGACCCGTTTGCCACCATCGATGTCGATGGCGTTGGCAAGCTGGTCAAGATGGCCAGTGAACTTGGTAGGAAAGGCAATCCCGACATCAAGCTGGGTATCTGTGGTGAGCATGGAGGAGATCCCAAGAGTATTTCCTTCTTCAACAGTGTAGGCTTGGATTATGTTTCCTGCTCTCCCTTCCGTGTTCCTGTTGCCCGTCTTGCTGCAGCACAGTCTGCGATCATTGCCAAGAACAAGAAATAAGGCAATGAGGCAAAGCATGTAATGCATTGCAAGTAAGTATTGTATAGTAAGTTCTCTCCAACCCCCAGACACGAGTCTGGGGGTTGGTCTTCTAAGAATGCAACGGGTTCTTTTTGATTTTTTTTAGAGGACTCATTGAAAGCTGACGCTACCTGTGGGAGGAACATAGAGGGGAGGATGCAAGAAGAGGTAGCACTGTCCTGAGGTTTTTCTCCCAGGTATATGAAACGAAAACAGGTGATTTTCACGCCTTTATACTGTTTGCTTGCCCAAGTGAGGCCTCTCCTATGTAGCTTTACCTTGCTATGCTGAAAGAACTCTGTTTGTCCTATTTTTTTCAGAAATAGCTCACTCGTCCTTGATCGACTTGCTTTGCTGTTTACTGTTTCTTAACAATTATTGTAGAGTTGTTACACACTTGCTTACGATTGGGGGTGGAAAACACTGAAAAGAGGTAACATTGTGGAAGTAAAAATGGCAGACCTGCCTGGAGTGGGTAAGAAAATATCGTTCAAGACCGTAGAAAATCAGAAAGTTGTGATCATTATCCATCACTCCGGTAAACGGGACCTGTATTTTTTTCAGGATGGTGACGAAGATGAGGCGGATTACTTCCTGTCCTTGACATCCGATGAAACACGGGAAATGGGAGCTCAGCTCCTGGGGGTTGCATACCACCCCGTAGATGACGATGAAATGAAGATCCTGCAAAAACAGTTGGTCATGGAATGGATCAAGCTCACCCCTGAATCCCCGTTTGTGGACAAACAGATTGCTGAATCCCGGATTCGCACCCATACAGGTGCCTCGGTCATTGCCGTTATGCATGGGGAAGACATAATCGTGAGCCCGGATGTCGATACGATGCTCAAAGCCGGTGACACTGTCATGGTAGCCGGTAAAAGAGACCAGATCAAACGGTTTGATGCTATGGCCAAGGGAGAACCTATGGACGGAGACCTTTGATGGGTGATCTGCAACTGCCTATCCTGTTCGTTGCAGGGGGCATTTTCCTCCTGCTGTTTGTAGTGGGATTCATTGGCATGAAGATCAGGATTCCCGGTGTGGTGCTGTATATCTTGCTTGGCATTGGTATGGGTGGATTCTTTTCCGGAAATCGTCTGCTACAGCTGGGTGGAGAAGTGGGAATCGTGTTGCTGTTCTTTATGCTGGGCATGGAGTTTCCAGTACGCCGCCTGGCTGTGATCGCTAAAAAGGTAGCGCCTGCGGGCACCTTGGATGTGTTTCTCAACCTGTTTGTTACTATGGGTATCTGCCTGCTCTTCGGGTTTGACTGGATAACCTCCTTTCTCATAGGCGGTGTGGTATATGGCACTTCCTCATCCATTACAGCCAAAATTCTGGAGAGTTCCAAACGTATGGCCAACCCGGAGTCCGAGTTTTTGCTCGGTCTTTTGATCTTTGAAGACCTTGTGGCACCCATCGCTGTTGCTGTGCTGGTCAGCCTGACTGCAGGTACGGCGATAACCGGCTGGGCTTTCGGTCTTATCATTGTAAAAATTCTCGGCCTTATCATTGGTGCAGTGGTGATCGGGCATCTCATTTTCAGCCTGCTGGGTGGATTTGTTGACCGACACCTGAGCCAAGATGTTTTCATCCTGCTGGTGGTGGGTATTGCCCTTTCCTACGGAGGTCTGGCCCTGTTGCTGAACCTCTCAGAGGTATTGGGCGCATTTTTGGCAGGGATCATCCTCGCCGAAGTGCAGCGCACCCAAGTGCTGGAGCACTTGGTTCTGCAGGTGCGTGATCTTTTCCTGCCCCTGTTCTTCTTTTATTTCGGCACCACCATCACCTTAGGGGATGGTGTTCCCATGGTACCTTTACTCATCGTTCTGCTGCTCTGGTCCATTGCCGGCAAAATCATTACCGGGTATTACGGTGCTCGGTTCTACGGCCTGTCAAAAAAAGTCTCCTTGCGGGCAGGGTTGTCTTTTACCCAGCGAGGTGAGTTTTCTGTGATAATCGCCAGCATGGCTGCCGACACCATCAGAGTGCTCAGCGGGATCTTTATCCTCTCTTCAGCCATGATCGGTCTACTGCTTTTTGGGTTGGCTCCTAAAATAACCACTGCATTGTTTCCTAAAAAAGAGAAGCCGAAAAAATATAAGGTACCGGAGGCCTGAGTACCGATTATTAAGAACTCTCAGCGAAGCTTGTTCATAGGCATTGGTTAAGTCAGCATGAAGATTAGGTGCTGCTCAGAAATAGTAAGGCATAATGGTCCAGTGTTCCCATGAGGGAACAAGTGATTACAAAGAACGCTTGCTTATTAATATTTACCCGAACGGGATTAAATAAATGAAAACAAATATTACTTGCCTTGATTTTCCCGTTCGGGAACATTACAATAGCAGTATGAAACGCATTGAAAACAGTAACGATATTGGCACTCTTGTTCGCTCTAGGCGAAAAGAGCTTGGACTCACACAGAAAAAAGCAGCTGGCCTTTGTGGTGTCGGTGTTCGTTTCTTGTCAGAGCTTGAGAATGGCAAAGAGACCCTTCAACTGGATAAAGTCCTCTCTATTCTCTCTCGTTTGGGTATAGATCTTATTGCAGAGGTGCGATCATGAACCTTGTTGTCCTAGAAGACGGAACGAGGGTAGGCTTGTTAGTCGGCAGTGCTGATAGGGATGTTGTTTTCAGCTATGATACCGAGTATCTGGCTAGTTTTGATGCTAGAGCCTTATCCTTATCTCTTCCACTTCGACCTGAAGAGTTTTCTTCCAAAGAGTGCCTTCCCTTTTTTACAGGGCTTCTCCCTGATGGTGACCTAAAGAGGAAAATTTCAGAATTCTTGCACGTATCAGAATCGAGTACTCTCAAGCTCCTCAATGCATTGGGTGGGGAGTGTGCAGGTTCTGTATCTCTCATCAATGAGGATGCATACAATGCATCTATAATAGACTCGAAAGTATCAACCTTCGAAAGCCGATACCAAAAGTTAGGGAACAGTGATCTGTCTGCCATGGTTGAACGGATGAGTCGACGTCCGTTACTTACCAGTGCTTCTGATCTTCGGCTCTCCTTGGCTGGAGCTCAGCAAAAGCTTCCGCTTGCTCGTTTTGAGGACATTTGGTATCTCCCTCTTGATGGCGCACCATCGACACATATAATAAAACCCTCAAAAGAACCCTATCCTGACCTTGCAGTTAATGAGTATGTTTGCATGCAGGTAGCTTCTCTGTGTGGTCTTCCTGTGCCTCGGACAGAGCTGTTCTTCCTTGAAGAGACTCCCGTCTATGTAATCGAGAGGTATGATCGTAAGCTCATAACAGGAGTCCCACAAGGTGTTAAACGGATCCATCAGGAAGATGCCTGCCAGGCACTTGGTATTATGCCTAATTGCAAGTATGAATCTAACGGTGGTCCAAGTTTCTCGCAGATAATTTCGTTGGTAGACGCTCATACCAGTATACCGATACTTGCAATACAGACACTACTATCTCTTGCTATATTCAATTTCCTGGTGGGTAACTGTGATGCCCATGGAAAGAATATCTCTTTCCTCTACCCCATACAGGGCAAGCCAAGAAATCAATCGGCAACAATTGCTCCCCTATACGACCTTGTTTCTACCACTGTCTATGAAGATCTTTCGTCTAAACTTTCCATGAAAATAGGTGGAGAATATCGTATTGACCATATTAGGAGAAATCATTTCATCCTCCTTGGAGAGGAGGCTCGTGTTGGAAGGCCCTATATGGAGAAGTTGCTGGATTCGATGTGTCTAGCAGTTCCGCAGGCATTGGATAGGATTGCCTTGTTACCTGACATTCCCATGAAAGATACTCTTATCACAACAATCAGAGAACAGATGGAGAAGAGGATCAGGCAAATTGGAGGGTAATGACCCGGTACATGAGCATGTATGGTAAAAAAAGCTATGAGCCTGTTTGCAATGCTTGCTGCTAGCTAGGAAGGCTTAGCCAAAAAAGGGATTCGAACCCTTGACCTGCTCATTACGAGTGAGCTGCTCTACCCCTGAGCTATTTTGGCGACTAAAATCCTAGAAAGAATATCCCAAATATGCTGAAAGGGCAAGGTATTCGAATAAAAAGGTGGCCTTCAACTTCAGAATCTTCGACACTTGTCTCTTGTAACGATAGTATGATATACCCGGAATAGCTCATATTTGAGAGCTTATTTGGGTTGAAGATCGTTGTTTCTCCGGTTTGTTTTCTTTAAATGAGAAAAAACAGTTCAATCTAGTCCTATACTATGGTATTATGAGCCGACCTTTTGAGGAGTACCAGATGATTTCTTTCCCTATCCTATTCGTAAACCTTCTTTCCATTGTGATGATGTCTCTCGTCACCTTCACCATCTGGAAAATTCGTGATAAGGATGGGGCGAAGCAGTTGTTTTTTGCTTCTTTTTGTATGCTTCTCTGGTCGGTCGGCTCCTTTGCCGATCTGCTCTCCTCTGACATGCAAGCAAAGCTATTATGGAGGAACTTCACCCAGATAGGGGTGTTCTATACCCCTGTTGCCTCCTTGCTTTTTGCCATTATCTATACAGGAATCGGCAATGCAAAAAGAAAGGCTATTGCCTATGGCTCCTACATCTTCCAAAGTATTGGTATCCTGCTGGTCTGGACCGATGGCTACCACCACCTTATACGCAAAAGTGTCACTATCTTGGAGACCCCTCTTTCACAGTCGCTGGTAGTAGAGCCATCTCTCTTGGCCAAGTTCTTGATCACCGGAAATCTGCTGTTTTCATTCGTTGGTTTAGTTGTTTTGGGCTTCTATGCCCTCAGCACCACCACTGTTTCCCGTAAACAGGCGATGATGGCATTCGGTGGCAAGCTGGTTGGAACCCTATACTCGTTGCTCAAGGTGGTGATGGGCGACAGTTTTGCCCAACTGGTGCCCATCTCCGGCATCTTTGCAATCTCAGCTCTGTTCATGCTCCTTGGCATCTATCGCTACGACCTGCTGAAGATTGCCCCTCTTGCACGAGAACAGGTCTTTCACTTCCTAGGAGACGGCATTGTAATTGCCTCAATCCAGGGAAAACTTCTTGAAGCCAACCAGGCAGCCCTCTCCATGATGGGACCCACACTCGCAACTTTGAGTGCCAACCTGTTGGCTGAGGTTCCCCAGTGGCAGGAGTACCTTCTTCAGGGCAAAGAAGGGGAGTTCTCCTTCTACCGCTCAGATACCTTCTACAACTGCAGTGTCTATGCCATCAAGACCAGAAGTGGTGCTATAATCGGCACCATCTCCCTGCTCAAGGACAATACGGAACAAAAACGAAGAAGTGACCTCCTGCAGATACGCGCCGAACGCGACGGGCTGACCGGTATTTATAATCGGCAGACCTTCATCGAGAAGGTGGAGATGCGCTTGCTTGAAAGCGAGGAGGAGTTCTCCCTTGTGTACTTTGACATTGACCACTTCAAGTTGATCAATGACAAGTACGGGCACATGGCCGGGGACCAGATGCTGCAATGTGTGGTCGATTGTGCCTATAAGACAATGGAAGGTTTTGACCTCATGGGTAGGATGGGCGGTGAGGAGTTTGCTGTCCTCCATGCTTCACTGGGCAAAGAGGAGACTCTCGCATGGGCGGAAAATCTCCGAAAACAAGTAGAAGCTACTGTCGTTGATATTGAGGGCGACCCTGTATCCTGTACGGTCAGTCTTGGGGTAAGTTTTTCCCGAAGGGCAAACTTTGACCAACTGTACAGGGGTGCGGATACCCAGCTCTACAAGGCAAAACATGCTGGAAGGAACTGTATCCGGTATATCCACCTCGATGAACCGTCAACATAAGAGCATGGGGACCTTGTTTTGTGCCAGAACCCTCTTGGTGATCAGAAGCAGGGGAGCGTAATCTATTCTCTGTATTGCTTCCTCTATGAGGGAGATATATCTGTTGACCTTGCCTTCTATTGTCAGTAGGCTATGGAAGAAGAGGGGATATTTTGAAAAGTAAAGGATTATTCAGCCATGCAGTTGCACAAGATGTGGTGATACTGCTGAACATGCATAGGAGCAAAGTTCCTACGCGGGTGGGCGCGAGCTGGCAACCTGATGTTGCCCAGTTTCTTCTTGATATGTTTCCAGATGCACTTGAGTTCGGCATGGAACTCAGTGATCTGGCGGAGATGGTCTCTGAAGATGAGTTTATCTTTGATTTCGAGCCTTTTGACCTTTCTGACTTTGACGATGATGAGGATGACGAGCTATGAACGTCCTGGGCATTGAGACCTCATGCGATGAGTGCTCTGCTGCCATTGTACGTGATGGTAAGGAGATCTTAAGCAATGTGGTCGCCACACAGATAGAACTGCACAAACCCTACGAGGGAGTAGTTCCTGAACTTGCGTCCCGCCTGCACACCGAGTGGATAGCGCAAGTGGTGAACTCTGCCCTTGAAAGGGGTGGCATCACCGTAGATGATGTTGATGCTGTTGCTGTGACCAGCAGGCCAGGGCTTCTGGGCTCCCTGCTAGTCGGGCTGAACTTTGCCAAGGGGTTCGCCGCTACCTTGGATGTTCCCTTCATAACAATTGACCATATACGTGCCCATCTGTACGCCTCGCAAGTGGAGAAGCCCCTGGCCTATCCCTATCTTGGGATTCTGGTATCAGGGGGGCATACGGTCATTTGCCGCGTTGATGACTACGATACGATTGAGGTCTTGGGCACAACCATCGACGATGCTATCGGCGAAGCCTTTGACAAGGTCGCCAAGCACTACGATATGGGGTATCCCGGGGGAGTGCTTATCGACCGCCTTGCAAAGAGCGGCAACCCCCTGGCATTTCATTTTCCCGGTTCTGCCTTGAGCAAGGGGGACCACCCCTACGATATCTCCTATAGCGGGCTCAAGAGTGCGGTTATTAACCAGCTTGACCAGTTTTGGGATGGAAAGAGTGAGAAAAGCAATGAAAACATTGCAGCCTCCTTCCAGAGGGTAGCCATCGGCACCCTGATGCGTCGCATTCGCCTTGCCCTCGATGATACCGGCCTTACGCGTATCAGTGCCGGTGGTGGGGTAGCAGCCAACTCCCTGCTTCGCAGTGAGCTCACTGCCTTGGAACAAGGTGGTTATGAGGTAGCATTTCCCTCCTTGAAACTCTGCACAGACAATGGGGCCATGATCGCCGCCCTTGCATATAAATATCTACAAGATGGGGTTCGCTCTGAATTTAGTGAATCGGCAAGTGCCAGAGTAAGTGCATTCAAGAAAAGTTACCCCTAACGAGAGGCTTATGGACATTGAGTTTGATTTGGACAACGTAATTCGAAAGGTACCCGATTTCCCCAAACCGGGTGTTCTCTACTATGACATTACCGGTATTCTTGCTGTTCCCTCAGCCTTTGTGTACTGTCTCGACAGGCTGGAGGCCCTCTGCAAGGGGATGCAAATCGACTATATCGCCGGTATTGAGGCCCGTGGTTTTATTTTTGCAGCCCCCCTCGCCGAGCGACTTGGTGTTCCCCTGGTGCTGGTGCGCAAGCTGGGAAAACTCCCCGGTAAAACCTATACGAAGAGCTTTGAGCTCGAGTATGGCTGCGATGTAGTCTGCGTCCAGGAAGTGGACGTCATTGCTGATTCCCACGTACTGTTAGTCGATGACCTCATCGCCACAGGTGGCACCCTTGAGGCTGCAGCATCCATCTTTGAAGAGAATGGGGCAAAGGTTGAAGGGATCCTTGGCGTGATTGGACTGCCTTTTCTCAACTACGAAAAGGTGTTACACAAGTACCCTGTCGATGTATTGGTGGAATATGAGGCTGAATAGTGGAGATTCTTCAAACCCCACTTGACAAAATCATTGCATTTCCGTATCCTACCACAGGATTTGATGTTGGGATGTAGTGTAACGGTAACACTGCAGATTCTGGTTCTGCCTTTGGGGGTTCGAGCCCCTCCATCCCAGATACGGTTCCTTCGTCTAATGGTTAGGACAGGAGATTCTCAGTCTCTAAATAGGGGTTCGATTCCCCTAGGAACTAAAATGTAAGAAGGGGCAGCCTTGAAGGTTGCCCTTTTTTTTCGCTATACTTATACATAAGGAAAAATAGAGAGATGATTACCGCTTCAAATATAGGACTTTCCTATGGAACCCAGGTTCTGTTTAAAGAAGTCAACATACGATTCAACCCAGGCAACTGTTACGGCATCATTGGAGCTAATGGTGCCGGTAAGTCTACGTTCCTGAAAATACTTTCCGGTGAGATCGAACCCGATACAGGGGATGTGATCATCACACCCGGCGAGCGCATGGCTGTGCTCAGACAGGACCACTTTGCCTTTAACGAATATTCAGTACTTGAGACTGTCATAATGGGCTACGACAAGCTCTATGCTGTGATGCAGGAGAGAGACCTCATCTATGCAAAGGAAGACTTCACCGAAGAGGACGGCCTTCGTGCTGCAGAACTGGAAGGGGACTTTGCTGATATGGGAGGGTGGGAAGCCGAAGCACAGGCTGCACAGATGCTCGATGGTCTGGGCATAGCCACCGAACTGCAGGAGAAGAAGATGCGTGATGTTGAGGACAACATCAAAGTCCGTGTCCTTCTTGCCCAGGCGCTGTTTGGCAACCCGGACATCCTCCTGCTGGACGAACCTACCAACCACTTGGACCTTGAGTCCATCCACTGGCTGCAGGACTTTCTGGCCAGCTTTGACAATACCGTCATTGTGGTAAGCCATGACCGTCACTTCCTCAATACAGTCTGTACCCATATTGCCGATATTGATTTTGGCAAGATCCAGCTCTTTGTAGGAAACTACGACTTCTGGTACCTCTCCAGCCAGCTTGCCGGCAAGCAGATGAAGGACGACAAGAAGCGCAGGGAGGAGAAGATCGCCGAACTCAAGGAGTTTATCCAGCGATTCTCATCCAACGCTTCAAAAGCAAAGCAGGCAACCAGTAGAAAGAAGCTCATCGACAAGCTTACCATCGACGATATCAAGCCCTCCCTGAGGCGCTTCCCCTATATCGCCTTCAAGCCACTTCGTGAGCCTGGAAAGAACATCCTTGAGATAAAAGGCCTGACCAAGGTCGTTGATGGGGTGAAGGTGCTGGACAACTACAACCTGGTCCTCAACAATGGGGACAAGGTAGCCTTTGTCGGTCCCGACCACTTTGCCAAGACTCTCCTGTTTGACATTCTCAGTGGAAGAGAAGAGGCAGATGCAGGAACTTATACCTGGGGCGTCACAACCAGCCTCTCTTATTTTCCCAAGAACAACAGCCACCTCTTTGCTGAGCATATGCCCATCACCGACTGGCTCAGGGAGTACAGCGAAGAGAAGGACGATACCTATATCCGTTCATTCCTGGGCAGGATGCTCTTCAGCGGCGATGAGGCCCTCAAGGACTGTACTGTCCTCTCAGGAGGGGAGAAGGTGAGATGTCTGCTTTCACGCATGATGCTGGAGCAATCCAACGTCCTGATGTTTGACGAGCCTACCAGTCACCTCGACCTGGAAGCCATCAGCGCATTGAACGACGGGCTCATCGACTTCAAGGGTGTATTGTTGTTCAACAGCCATGACCACCAGTTTGTCACCACTATCGCCAACCGCATCATCGAGTTTACTCCCAATGGAGTGATAGACAGGGTGATGACGTTTGAGGAGTATTATCAGGATCCTACCATCAAGGCCCTTCGTAACGAACTGTATGCGGACTCTAGCCACGCAGTATCCCTCTAGGAGGCACTATGCTCATTGCTGTAGATATTGGTAACTCGAATATTGTGATCGCTGTCCATGACGATGAGAAGTGGGTGGAGTCGTTTCGCATTTACAGTGACCTGAAAAAGACCAGTGATGAGTACTTTGTCGTCTTGGAGAGTCTTTTGACCCATGCCGGAGTAAAGAAACAGGATATCAACCGATCTGTCATCAGCTCGGTTGTTCCCAATCTTACCCGCTCGGTGCAAAAGAACATCATCCGTCTTTTTGACGTGCAGCCCCTGATGGTGGACAGGTTCATCAAGACCGGGCTCAAGGGTGAGACCATCCCCGTGGAGCTTGGATCGGACTTGCTGTGCAACCTTGCCCAGGCCCACCATATGCATCCACACTCACCGGTGATGGTCGTTGACTTTGGCACCGCACTGACCTTCAGTACGGTGGACAGGGATGGTTCTGTCCTTGGAGCATCCATTGCCCCGGGTCTGGTAACTGCGGTAAACGCCCTCTATGGAAATACAGCCCAGCTTCCTCAAGTTGAACTGAGAGTCCCTGATAAGGTCATCGGCAGAAATAGCCAGGACTCCATACGCAGCGGCATCATGTTCGGCTATGCAGGGATGGTCACCTCCCTTATCGAGCGAAGTGAACAGGAACTTGGCAGTGAGCTCTTTGTCATAGCGACAGGGGGCCTGAGCACCACCATAGCCCCCCTTATAGGTCGCATCAACAAAGTCTCCCCCATGCACACCCTCGAAGGGCTGCGCCTTGTCGCAGACTTGAACTAGAACGTAAAAAGACCCTTTTTCATAATCTGGATATCCATACCCTCACGCGTGCGTGCGGTGATGTTCATATCCTTTGACCCCACCATAAAATCGACATGCATCAAGGAAGTGTTGCACCCCGCCTCATGGAGGCTCTCCTCTGTAGTCAGGCTCGCACCATGAGTCAGGCAGGTAGGGTAACCATCTCCTAAGGCGATGTGGCAGGAAGCGTTCTCATCTATCAAGATTGAGTCAAAGACAAGTCCGCTCTGGGCGATGGGGCTGGACTCGTCAACCAGGGCACACTCGCCAATGCGTCGGGTACCCTCATCGATGGCAAAGAAGGCATCCAGGACCTCCTTGCCGACCTTTGCCGAGTAATCGACAACCTCTCCATCCTTAAAGACCAGACGCACCTCTTCAGTCCGGCTATTGAGCACCGACACAGGGCGTGTGGTGGTGATGTACCCGTTGGCACGCATCCTGTCGGGAGTGGTGAATATCTCTTCGGTGGGAAGGTTGGGGAAGAAGGGGGTGCCGTCAGGCAGGCTCTCGCTTCCCCCAAGAAAGCGTGCATGCTCGGTAAAGCCTATGGTGAAGTCTGTCACCGGACTTTTGAAGTGGAGGCTGTCTATATGCATCTCGTTGAGCCTGTTCCTTCTTTTGAGCAGCATCGCGCCGTGTTTGTCCCATGCTGTGCAAGGATCATCCGTATCCAGGCGCAGGATGGGTACCATTACATCCACGAGGTCCGCCGTTGTAGCATGCTCCCCAAGGACTTGGCGTGCCCAACGGGGACCGGGGGCCGCTACCACACACCAAGGCAGTTCATGGCGCATGGTCTTTTTCATCCGTGTAGCGGAGAATTCACGCTTAGCAGTCCCGTAGACCTGGTTTTTCTCCTGGTTGAGGGGCTCATGGTCCAGGCGGTCTTCAGTGCTGTCTATACGGATATAGGACCACCCTTCAGCACACATCTCGTAATCAAGAGCTCTGATGAAGGATGGTGAGTGCGCAAGCTGCTCATCGTTTTGATTGTTCAGGCGTGATGCCAGTACATCGAGGTCATCCAAGAGCACCTGCACATAAAGCGCCCCATGGCGGTAGGCCGCCTTGGAAAGGGCTCTTGCGAAATAGTAGGTGCCCGGTCCTGTCATGATCACCACACTTTTGTTCTTCTTCAGGTGTATCCCTTTAAGAATAACCAGATCTGCGTAGGTTTCCAGTAAGGTCTGATTCATTGGTCGCTCCTATAGTTCAAATACGCCGTCGCTCATGAGAGAGATCTTTTTTCCCTGCTCATTTGTGGCTTGTATGGATAGTGAATCACTTCCTATGGGAATCTCCAGTTGTACAAGAGAACGCCCTAGGTGGGAGGCATCTATCTCCTCGTCTGTGCTTTGGTCTGTCAGAGTATTCAAGCTGAAGCCGCCCAATACCAGACTGGTAGTCATCTCGTGGTTGAAGTGGGGGTGGATCGCCCGGTTTAGGTAGCGGCTCTCGATGGTGTCATTATCTGCCAAGGAGAGGCCCGATACCAAAAGAGAGCCCTCATCAATGGAAAAGAAAGCATCCAAAGCCTCTTTTCCCTGCTTTGCAGTGTAGGACTCCACCTTGCCTTTTTGTATAGTAAACGTTGCTTGCTCCACCACCTTGCCCAACAGCAGGAAAGGTCTCAGATTGGTTACCGTC
The DNA here is from genome assembly GCA_964588005.1 of uncultured Sphaerochaeta sp. Taxonomy (GTDB): domain Bacteria; phylum Spirochaetota; class Spirochaetia; order Sphaerochaetales; family Sphaerochaetaceae; genus Sphaerochaeta. The sequence continues at coordinate 10,033 of CAZPOJ010000025.1, read as the reverse complement.
CCTTCGGTCATTCGCACATCCAGCGATGCATGGATATGCTGCATGGGCAGGTTTGGCAAAAAGGTTCGTCCACTGGAGACCGTGGCGCTTCCTCCTGTCCACTTGGTCTTGTCGGCAATCGCTGCCTTAAGGGTGCAACCCTCACCCTGGATGGCAAGCTCAAGCTTGCCCTCCTTGTTGAGTTGCTGCTTGCGATAGTGCAGGAGGTTTGCCTGGTCATGCCAGAATTTGAGGCCGTGGTCGTCCTCAAGTCTGTACAGTGTGGAAAAAAGCTCCCACATATCCTCCTCAGAGGCTGCCTTTCCCAACAGTTGCATGGCCCACAGGGGGCCGGGAAGGGGGATGTTAGCCCAGGGAACAGCGATGCGCCGGTCCAGGAATACAGGATCACTGAGCAGGCCGTAGGTACCGAGCTTGGTCACCTCTTGTGCAAGTGAGGCTACATTCTCGTCTGTAAGGTAGGGGGCGCTGTCCAGGTCGAAAAGATGGCACATCACGTATCCGGTTACCTCAGGCCGTCTGATCCTGTGTTCCACAGGATCAAACTCAAGGACCTGTGCTATCTTTCCATGATTAATCTCTACAATGGTAACAGTCTGCTTGGTAGATTCACATGCCATTGTCGCCAGCATCCTGGCAAAAGACATGGTAGTGTTTTCTGTGTTTATTGAAAGGGCGTCACCCGGTTGTAGTTTGAGTTGCACTTCTATGATAAGACGGGCGTACCGTCTGAGTATTTGTTGCATTGTTCCTCCAATACGATAGTATAGCAAACAAATTGCCATTTGGCAGTAAAAGAGCACCACAAGAGCGAAGAAAACAATCTTGTTCTGTTTTAGGCTTCTCTTGTTCCACGATTAAGGATAGAGCCATGGTATACTCATCGCTACAGAGCCAAGCTTTGAAAGAGAGGATAGTATGCTGACACATGCGGATATGTTGCAATTGAAACGATGGAATACGCCCACCATCTACAATGGGTGGGAGGCAATTACAAGAAGCGAGAGGCTCTCCCTCAGGATGAACCTGGATGAAAGCCGAGATTTCATGCCTCAGATGGGCTCGATGATAGGGATTGCCATCACCGTTGTCTGCCAGCCGGGAAACAAGGAACACTACCAGGACAGGGATAAGCAGTGGACTGCGTATCGCCGCTATGTAGCCTCCCTGCCAGGACCCAAGATTGTAGTGGTAGAAGACCTAGATTCCCCTCAGGCCATCAGAGGGTCTTTTTGGGGAGAGGTCTCCTCGAACATGCATAAGGCCCTTGGGTGTGTGGGAACCATCACCGAAGGGGCGATACGTGATGTCGATGAGATGACCAATGCAGGCTTCAAGGCCCTGGCAAGAAGGCTCTGTGTAGGGCATGCCTACTCAGTGCCTGTCTCCTGGGGGGAAGAGGTCTCCGTCTTCGGCTGCAGGATCAAGCCCGGGGATCTGATCCATGCAGACAAGCATGGATTCATGACCATCCCGGAGGAAGACCATGCACATCTGCTTGAGGCTGTTACCTTCATGGATGCCAATGAGTGCCTCACTACCATAGGAGCAGCAAGAGAGAGTGCAGGCAAATCCTATGCCGAGATCCTTGCCGACCTTGAGCGGGCAAGTGCTGAGTTTGGGATGAATGTCCAAGGGATGAAAAAGCGATTAGGGCTCTGATACATGCTTCAATAGCAATATAATATAACTGCTAATAATTAAGAGCAATGGTATTTTATAGCTAATTATCATGTACTATAACATTCCATTGCTATATAAGGCTGTTACCCGTATGCTTAGCTTGAGGTGGGGGGCCAATGAAAAAGACAAAGCACTATGCTGCAGTTATCCTTGATGTGATCGATTCACGAAAATTCAAGGACAGGTATATGATACAGTCACATTTGAAGGCTGCTGTAGAGATCTGCAACAGGTTGTTTCATGACCTTCTTTGCAAACCTGTCATGTTCAGTGCCGGTGATGAGTTGCAAGGTCTTTTCTACTGCTCAGATGCTGCGTACCGGTACGTAGCTTTCTTTTCCCGGCTTGCATACCCTGTAGCGCTGCGTTGTGGCATTGGGTTCGGCGAATTGGATTTTTTCTCTGACTGGATGAGTACCGAACTTGACGGGCAGGCATACCATCGTGCGCGGCTGGCACTCGCCCAATGTCATAGTGAACAGGGCCAGGGTATTATCTTCTATTCTGAACGTGCACAGGACTCTGTTGTAGATGGCTTGATCGGGTCCTACATGCTGCTTGTGCAGGCATTGAAACCAAAAACGACCATCCTGTACAACTTTGCAGAGTTCCTGGACTCCTCGTTAGTTCCTACATGGGAGGCATTGGTTCTAGAACTTGATACGCTCAAGGCGTTTCTTACGCAACAACAACACCTATGTGTGCAGACCATCCCCTCATACAAACCCTCGTTTTCCCTTTCGCTCTCTGAGGAGAGTTTTGAAGAGCCTGCCAAAATTGAGTTTGGGGTACTCCTAGTCCAAACATGGAAGCGCGGTCTGAATGGGCGTATAGCGAACACCCTGGGGGTCAGGCGCCAGTATGTTGATGCAGTGGTCCGCACAAACAACTTTGTCCGGCTTCGGTACTTTGAGGCCTTGATAGTTGCTGTTTTACAGGAGGTGAAATGATATGCTTCCCTATTTTGTACTGTTGCTTTGTTGCCATCTGGTCGGTGATTACTATCTGCAGGGGCGTGCACTGGTACAACACAAGCAGGCGAAGGCCAGTGGAGTCGTTGTGCACTCACTGCTCTATGGTATAGCGTATCTGCCGGTGGTGGTAGGCCTGAAAGGTGGATGGGAAGAGAAGGGGCTGTTCTTGCTCACCCTTTTTGTCTCTCACCTGGTCGTTGATATGGTCAGTAGAAAACACCCCTCCTTTGCGGCCTTCCTTGTTGACCAGGCTATCCATCTCTCGGTGTTGGCTGCCATGGTTATCTTGTTCCCCCTTGCTGTAGAGCTCTCTTCTTCCCTGATAGGCATTGGCTTCGCCTTGTTGTTCATATTCAAGCCTAGCAGTGTTGTTGTTTCCAAAATGCTAGCCTCCTGTACTGCAACCAAGGGGGAAATGGAGCAGGAAGCCCTGCACGCAGGGCGCAAGATCGGCTATCTTGAAAGATTGATCATCCTTCTGCTGGGCTTGTTTGGAGCCATATCCACCTGTGCCCTGGTTATCGCAGCAAAGACACTGGTTCGCTACTCCGAGTTCAGCAGCGACAACAATTTCAGGGAGGTCTTTTTAGTGGGAACCCTCATGAGCATCACCTTGGCCTTGATAGGGTATGGGGTTGCCAGGATCTTGATGGGGTAGCTCATCCACTGCCGGGACCGCTAGCCAAGCAGGTGCGCCTTGTGAATCCTTTGCGGCTTGAAATTTCTGGCTGTAATTGTAATTGGAAGTAAAGAAAACTGAGTACCATACATACTATAATGAGTAGTTTTTTTTCTTGGGGAAAAGATGCGGTGGTACACTACCTACTGATGCCCTACCATTTCATAGGAGATACACCATGAAGACCCTACCAAAGAATGAACACCCGACACCTCAGTTTATGAGAAATGACTGGATAAACCTCAACGGAATATGGACCTATACCATCAATATGCGACCTTCCTATTTTGCTGACAGCGTTTCATACAATCAAGAGGAGAAAAGCACGGGGTTTGACAAGACCATACTCATCCCATTTTCTCCTGAGAGTGAACTTTCTACTGTTGCCTACAAGGATATGATTTTCAGCATTTTTTATCATAGGGACTTGGAGATCCCCCGATCCTTTGCAGGAAAAAAGATCCTCTTGCATTTTGGGGCTGTCTTCTATCATGCTGACATTTTTATCGACGGGCAACTGGTTGATTTTCATGATGGGGGAAGTACCCCCTTCACTGTGGATATCACCTCGCATGTGAGGGTAGGGGGGAAGCATAACCTCGTCGTGAAAGCTACGAGCAATCTGCAGGACGGAAGCATTCCCTCTGGAAAGCAGAGCAGCTTCATGCAGTCATACAAGTGCTTCTATACCCGCACCACGGGTATCTGGCAGACGGTTTGGATGGAAGCGGTCGATCATCATGCCTTGCGTGATGTGAGGATGGATTGTGATATTGACAGCAAGATAGTGTCAATAACACCCTTATTCCACTCTGTAGCCAAAGGCATGACATTTTCTTGTATAGTCAGCGACTCCGATTCAGTAGTCGCAACGTATGAGGGAATAGCAAAAGAGGGCGTACCCATAGCAATGGCCATACCTGATATGAAGCTATGGGATTGTGATAATCCGAACCTATACACACTACAGTTTTCAACCTTCATTGAAGGTGTTGAGATAGATACTGTCTCATCCTACATGGGTATGCGCAGTGTCGAGATACAGGGAAACCAGATTTACCTGAATCATAAGAGGCTCTACCAACGGCTTGTCCTCGACCAAGGCTACCATCCTCACTCCCAGTGGACATCTCCTAGCGACGAGGCATTAAAACAGGATATACTCCTTGGAAAAGCTGCTGGCTTCAACGGTGCCCGACTCCATCAGAAGGTGTTCGAGCCACGATATCTGTATTGGGCTGACAGATTGGGATATCTTTGCTGGGGAGAGAGTCCCAGCTGGGGCCTGGAGTACAATGATGAGAGCCTTCCTGCCCGAAACTTCCTCAGTGAGTGGGCAGAAATCCTGAGGCGGGACCGAAATCATCCAAGCATTATAATCTGGACTCCTTTGAATGAGACCTTCCGTTTTACCAATGCCCCCGCTCATAGGCGATTGCACAGGGATGCGTACAACCTCTGCAAGATGCTTGATCCCTCAAGGCCTGTAAATGACAGCAGTGGATACGTGCATTTTGTCACAGACATCTGGACTGTGCATACCTACGAGCAGAATCCAGCTAAGTTTGCCGAGAAGCTTGCCTTGCAGGAAGGGAAACCTTTCAGGAATTTTCCTGAATTTGAGAGTGAGTATACAGGACAGCCCTATTTGGTAGATGAGTATGGGGGGATAAAATGGGATCCCGAGACACAAATGGAAAGTAACCTTTTCGTGGGACAGAACTTGGTGTCTTGGGGGTATGGAGAGTCCCCGAAGACATTGGAAGAGTTTTATCATAGGCTTGAAGCCCTTACCGATGCGTTGCTCTCCCTCGAGCATGTTTGTGGATATTGCTACACCCAATTAACTGATGTGGAACAGGAAAAGAATGGTATTTACCTCTATGATAGAGAAACCAAGTTCGATATGGAACGAATCAAGAAGATATTTTCTAAGATGCCTGATCACTATGACGAGTAGAAAATAGAGAGGTTCTTTGCAGAGCTGTATCTGGGAGGAAGCGCGCGTAAGAAAGGACTCTCTTTACAAAGCAAAATATTCTTGATGATCATACTCGTGGCTTGTGTGGTGTTGGCCATCTCCAATTTCAGGGGGTCAGACTCATGATTGACGACTCCTCCTAAGAAGTGTTTTGCTCATACTGTAAAAAACCCACACTTTTCAGTATGGGTTTCTTTATTCTTTGCTATAAAAGATTTTAGTATCTAAGCGCCTTGCGGGAATCGAACCCGCTTCTTCAGCTTGGAAGGCTGAGGTAATACCAGTATACGAAAGGCGCGGTACCTGTATGTTTTAAAACATTATCAAAACTTCGTCAAGTACCTTCAGGAAAAAGAGTCTATCTTCTCCTTTTTCTTCTGTCTTTTCACTATTTTATCAATCCTGTTGGGGATTTCCCTAATGCTGTGAATCTGATTGTGACAAACTGGCCTTAATGACAGGAGAGCTATTTGTATGGATTTTGTTGTTTCTAGGGCTTGAGGAGTGGGAAGGAAAAACATTTCTGTTGTAGTACTGGAAAACTATACTACTGTGCACAAAGAGGGCATTGGTCGGTTAGATGGGCGCTCCTCTCTCCCTTGTTGACATGCAAGCCTTTTCACTGGTTAAATACAGTATCAGTAGAGCGTAGAGAATTGAACGTTTTGCAAAGCGAGGAAAGTAGCATGGGACAGCGTGGAGAAGTATATTCAACGAGGCTTGTCAAGAATGACAGGACCTATTTCTTTAATGTAAAGGAAAACATCTATGGGGACATGTTCCTTAATATGGTGGAGAGCAAGGGGTCACCAGACAGTGAGCGATTTATTCGACAGTCGATTATTGTCTACCAGGAAGACCTTGGGGAGTTCCTCAAGGAGTTGCAGAAATCCTTGGATTTCATCAAGCAAAACGAAAAGAAATAAAAGCCGAAGAGCAGCCAGCTGGCTGCTTTTTGCATCTTAGAAGAGTTCGCTTGCATTTTCATGGTTCTCCTTTGGCCTGGCAATATGAAAAGAGCGGCGGTGAATGGGGCAAAGGCCGTAGTCCAGGCAGGCCTTCCTGTGTTCCTTAGTAGGGTATCCCTTATGCTTGGCAAAGTTGTATAGCGGCCATTTCTTGTCAGCAAGGGCCATATACCGGTCCCTGGCACACTTGGCCAGGATGGAGGCTGCCATGATCGCAGGCTCGGTTGCATCGCCTTTGACGATAGTGACGGTCGCACAGTCGAGAAGAGGTTTCTGGTTGCCGTCGACCTTTGCCAAATCTATGGGGTAGTCGCAGCTGAGTTTCTCATAGGCTCGTTTCATGGCAAGTAGCGATGCCTGTAGGATATTCATCTTGTCTATCTCTTGGGCTGTGGCCAGGGCAACAGCCCAGGCCGTCGCCTTCTCCTTGATGAGAGCCTCAGCCTCGAGAAGTTGAGCCTTGGTGAGTTTTTTAGAGTCGTTGAGCAGCTCCAGGGGGAAATCATCACCTAGGATAACAGCCGCGGCACATACAGGACCTGCCAAGGGTCCCCTGCCAGCCTCATCGATGCCGCATACAAGGCGTGGCTCTTCAAACAGGAACAAGGAGTCGCTTATTGGATCTTTCATACTGAATCCTCCTACTTCTAACCCTTCCTATCATATGGTACAATCACGAAGAAATCAGCTTCAAGCACACAAGAGGGTACACTTTGTTTCTCAAACGATTAAAAATATTCGGCTTCAAGTCTTTTCCAGACCCGGTAACCCTAGACTTCTCCAGTGGGATTACCAGCCTTCTTGGTCCCAACGGCTGCGGAAAAAGCAATATTGTTGATGCCATAAAGTGGGTCCTGGGTGAACAATCCACCAAGACACTGCGAGCCGGCCGTATGGAAGATGTCATCTTCAACGGAACAGACACCCGCAAGCCCCTGCAGGTTGCAGAGGTCAGTCTTGTTGTATCCAATGAAGATGGAACGCTGCCCATAGAGGCCAATGAGGTGGAGATCAAGCGTAGGGTCTACCGTAGCGGTGAGAGCGAGTACTACATCAACGGTGCGCGGGTTCTGCTGAAGAACATCAAGGATCTCTTCCTGGATACGGGGGTTGGTAAAAGTGCCTACTCCATCCTTGAGCAGGGTAAGATCGACCAGATCCTCTCCTCACGACCGGAAGACAGACGATATATCTTTGAAGAGGCTGCAGGCATCTCCCGGTTCAAGTCCCAGACCCTTGATGCCGAGCGCAAGCTGGCAAGGACCGATGAAAATATCATGCAGGTGGAGACCATCCTGCGTGAAGTGAGGCGAAACTATGAGACCAAGAAGAACCAGGCGGCCAAGGCCATCAGCTACCGTGAGCTGAAAAAACAGCAGTTTGCCCTGGAAGTTGATGTGCAGCTCTCCACCCTCAAGTCCTACATCATGCTGCAGAACAGCAGGGAAGAGCAGAAGATTCGCAGTCAGCAAGAGTTCGAACAGCAAAAGGGATCACTGTTCTCCTTTGACGAGGAGATAGCCGAACTGCAAGAGACCATGCGGGAGATGGGATCTTCGCGCATAGCGATGCAGACAGAGTTACAGCGCCTGGATGAGGCGATCAAGGGAAGGATGGACAAGCTTGAACTTCTTACCCAACGATTTCGTGACTTCCTCCACCAAAAGGATCAGGCTGGTGATCGCAGCCTTACCATCTTGGAGCATTTGGAGCGCGACAAGCACGCCATAGACGAGAAATTCTCCCTCATGGCTGATATAGATGAAGCGATCGGGCAACTGGTCGCTGAGATTGAGAAGAACCAGAAGGGTATCGACCGAACACGGACCTTGATCCAGAGCCAGAATCAGGAGATCAACGAGACAGAAGTTGAGAATATCACCCTCGACGAGGAGATGGAACTTCTCAGCGAGAGACTCAAGGAGCTCACCGACGTCATCGTCGTTGAGCTTGAGGGTAGGCTAAAGGAGTCAGGGTACAACCTTGAGGAGAAGAGGGCCGCCCTCACTGCCTTTGAACAGAGGCTGGACCATATTGCCACCTCTGTATCCGAGCATGAGCAGTTTCTGGAAAAGCTGAAGACCGCTGGAGTCTCTTCTGAGGTACTGCTTGCCCAGGAGCTCAAGTTCCAGCGCACCCTTGGGGGGAGCCTCTCCTCCTTGCGCACCCTTTTTGAGCAGTACCTCTCCCATGAAGCCTCCTTTATTGATGACCTGATCGCCCCTGAAGGCATTATCACCGAGAAGCATAAGGTTGACCGCTCGATTGCAGAGAAGCGCAAGACACTTCTCTCCAATCGTGATCGCATCAGTTACCTGCGCTCAGAGAATGCTTCGCTCTCCGCTTCCTTGGAATCATACCAGGAGACAGTCTCCGACCAGAGGGTGGCCTTGAACCAGCTGGAGGGGCAAAAGAGCAGTGCCAAGGAGTGGATAGCCAACCTGCAGAAGTCCGTCACTGAAAAAGAGTACGAGTACCGTGATGCGGTGAGTATGAGCGAGACCGCCCAGGAACGCATCTATGAGACGCAAGAGGATATCCGGTCCGTTGAAGCTGAAGTAAAGCAGATGAAAGAGAGCATAGCCTCCTTGAATGAGGAACTAAAGGATCTTATCGTCGAGATAGAGGATTTGAGTTCCACCATCAGGGGTAAGCAGGAGAAGAAGAGCTCCTCCTACGAGAAGCTGCAGACCTTGCGAGCCGATACCGAGCGCCTGGTCTTTCAGATCGAGCAGCTGAGCATCAATATCACCGCCATCTATACCAACTTCTTTGATCTCTACGGCAAGAGCCTGAAGGAGTATGAAAACAGACTCACCGAGGATATTGTCGATATCCCGGTGCTGAAGGCAGAGTTGGATGAGGTGAAGAAAAAGATCGCTTCGATGGGGTATATCAACCAGATGGCCGAGGAGGAGTTTTCAGAGATCAAGGAGCAGTACGATTTTCTCACCAAGCAGATGGATGACCTGACCAAGGCAAAGGAGGATTTGGCGACAGTGGTCTTGGAGATCAAGACAAGGAGTGAAGAGCTCTTCCTTGATACCTACAAGAAGATTTCTACTAATTTCCAAGATATGTTTCGCCGGTTGTTTGGTGGGGGTAGGGCGGAGCTCAAGCTTGTCGACCCCGAGGAGGTTTTGACAAGCGGCATAGACATTCTCGCCCAGCCTCCGGGCAAGAAGCTTACCCACCTGTCCTTGCTTTCCGGAGGGGAGCGGTCGATGACCGCTGTGGCCCTCCTGTTTGCAACCTACCACGTCAAGCCATCGCCTTTTTGTGTACTGGACGAGATTGATGCCGCCCTGGATGACAGGAACATCGGGTTTTTTCTCTCGGTCTTGCAGGAGTTTGCTAAAAAAAGCCAATTCATCATCATTACCCATAATAAACATACTGTTATGGGAAGCGATACCTTGTTGGGTGTGACGCAGATGGAAGCGGGAGTCTCAGCGATGGTCAGCTACCGCATTGATACGGTCCAAGGTGAGCCTGTCATCCTCAATGACGAGGCCCAGGAGGTCTCCTTTGATGAGTAGGTTTGACCCAAACCAACTCTTGACACCCACTCCCACCTTGCGGTATAAGATGTAACTTGTATGAGTATTACAATAGAGAAGAATAGTGTTTGATTCAATAAGTGATAAATTTTCCGGCATTATGCGCTCGCTGGCTGGAAAATCCAAATTAACCGAGAAGAATATTCAGGACGCCGTTGAGGAAATCAAGGTCGCCCTGCTTGATGCCG
>CAZPOJ010000024.1:0-25177 GCA_964588005.1 uncultured Sphaerochaeta sp. | reverse complement strand
TTCCTCACAAAGCCAACGTGGACAGGGAACATGCCTCTCTCGCTTACCTTTTGTTGACTTCATGCCAGCATATACTGCGATTGACTGACTAACTGTTATGATTCCCTGCTCTTCATTGATTAATGCTATTGAAGAAGCTTTCAATGCTCTTATTTCGCCCTGCCTCATACCTGTAAAGACGGATAAAGTAGTTGCCAAATATACTCTTGGATCAAAAGAATCAGTTGCAGCCTGGGTTCTCATAGTGATGATTATCTTTTGAAGTTCTGAGCTAGTGAGAATACCTCTTTTCTTAGGGTTTGATGAAATGGACTCGATATTATCAACTGGATTATTCGCTATCATCCTTAGTCGCTTTGCTTCATTGAGTGGTACTGACATCGCTTGAATAACCTTAGATATGGTAGCATTTGCTAAATTACCGTCATCAAGAAGCCTGTTCACTATTTTTTCGACATGATCTGTAGTCACACAACTAAGCTTAAGTTTCACTGGCAGCAAAGGCATAGCATGGTTTTTGAAATAGTTGCGCATGTTGTTAGCATAATCAGGGCCAAGAGAATTTGGTTTCTTTAGATTTCGTCTTCTAATGTAGTCACTATTAGCAAAATCCCAGAACTCCATGACATATTCAATAAAGATAGGGTCTTGCTTACCAAATGTTATCAGCCCTTCATCCAAAGCCTTCTGAGCAATATACTCAGCTTCCCTTCTCCGGGTGATTGGTGTTCGATCATAAATTCTCAGTTTCTTCCTTAGGGTATTAATGCTGATTGCTGTTCTTTGTTTGCCTGTATTCGGTTCTAGGTAATATACATACCAATAACTTCCTCTTGTTACCTCTCTCTTATGGAGGTAAAAAGCAAATGAATTCTTCAACGTATTCCTCTCCTAATGGTTATCGGAAGTGCAAGCATTTCTTCACAATTCACTTCACAAACGTTAAGTAGAGTATATCATAAGGCACAAAAAAAAGCAACTAATTCTATATCCTAGAACTAGTTGCCTAATGGGCGCGATTGGGTTTGAACCAACGACTTCTACCGTGTGAAGGTAGCACTCTCCCACTGAGTTACGCGCCCGTCTACTCAAACCATAATAAGGAATAATAGTGGGCTTGTCCAGTACTGATTTTTAAAATTCTTTACTTTGAAAATAAGTAATATTCTATAACTCTATTCTGCAAGAGGTTAGTATCCATATTTATCTGCAGCAGTATCCACTTCACTTACCCCATTACTAGACCAGGTTGATGGATTACGAATGCTCTCTTTGAAATACTCTTCAAGGGCCTTATCAGTACAGTATATATAACACCCCTTCATTCCACGGGTCATGAGTGTTCTGTATGTATTGCGAATAATCTGGTCAATCTCCTTTTGCGCTTCTACGTTATTCTTCTTTGCAGGACCAAGGAGCCCATGTAAGGATTTATCGGATTTAGCCCGTTTGTACAAATCTGTAACTACCTTTCCATCCTCAAACCGTAAATCATCACCAATGATTACCCCAACATAACTAAACTCCAAACCCTGTGAGGTATGAATACACCCAACTTGATCTATAGAACCCTCAGAAATAGCAAAAGTCTTGTCACCACTCAAATTCCATTTCATAGAGAAATCACCAATAGTAATATCAGTCTCTGCTCCTCCAGCCTTCTTAGAATCCCACTCCCAGCAGTAACCAGCTAATAACCTAGCTTTTCCATCCAATTCATTTTTTTCAATTATTACACGGTTCAGTTCAACAGGATCATCAAAGACTTGGAAATCATAGTCAATATCTTCAAGTGTATAGTTGGCAGTCTCTCGAATGCCAAGGGTATTGTCCAACCATGCAAGATATCCATCAGAGCCATTACACCTGAATTGTGATATCAATTCATCTTCAACTACCTCAGCGCGTAGCTTTACTGCCCAATCCTTTATGGTTTCAATGCTACCATAATCTTTGGCGGTCACTTTTTGTGCCTCATCAATAAAAAAAACTGAACATAGTGCAGCATTGATGATTTCCATAATTTGGTCCTCGCCTTTAACCGAAGGACCAAGTTGGGTTCTTTTATTCAAGCGATGAGCTTCATCAACCAAAATTGTTCCAAAATCATTTTTTGTTGCATCGATGAAAGCTCCAGAGTTTTTGAATAAATTGGATATATTACGCCTCTTCATGGCACCTTGCATCAACTTTGCTTCAAACACATACCTTGGAGCACTATTTTTAGTAACATACGTGGCAACCTGTCCAGCATTGATCAATTGCACCAACAAGTTAATGGCTACAACAGTCTTACCAGTCCCCGGTCCTCCCTTCACAATACAAACCCTCTTTTTGCCATCCTTCATACTCTGTTTTGCTGTGTGAAAAATTTTCTGGAATGCCACTTCTTGTTCATCAATAAGAATAAACTCACGCTTGTTATTTGTTACCATAGAGACTAAGCAGTCCTGCAAGCTCTTCGAAGGCCTGATCTTTCCATTTTCAATGAAAACAAGTGTTTGTTTCCCATCGCCTCGTTTAATATATTTTTTAATGAAGGAGCGAAGCTTCACAGCATCATCTCTACAAAAAACCGGTGCCTTTTCTATGTATTGGTTAAAGTGCGAAAGGAAGAGAGGATCTTCACCCGCACGACGCTCATAATTATGAAGATATGCACAAGGATTTAAAACAATTGGTATATCTTGAACATTGGCATTGAAATCACTAATTAGCGTCTTATATGACCAAGCCTGGTAGGAAGGATGCACAGTCTCTGTTAAACCCCCGCTAAAATATGTCTCAATCTTATTATCAACTCCCATGGAACCTGCCTTCAACAAAGCTTCAATATTTGGTAAAGGATGAACCTCACTCCACTGCTTCAATTCAATTATTACAGCTTGGTTTTTAGCTTTGTGATCGAACCCTGTCAATATAAAATCAACTCGCTTGTTGGTCAAAGGAATATTGAACTCGATAGCTACCCCAGAATCAGAAGGAATTTCATGATCAGACAGAACCATATGCATGTATTGCATGGAGTTTTTCCAAGACCTTTTTTCACTATCTCCAACACCTTTATTCATACGACTCTTCAAAAGAGATTCTATTTTTGTTTCGATTTTCCCGCTCAAGACATCGTCTAAAAACTCTTGTTTATCACCTGTATACACTAGCACAAAAACTTCCTCCATCTAAACACACAGTACAATATACCACACAAGTAGATACTGTTGCATCGAGATTTAGGGGCCATCTTCATGTAAATTGTATTCAGAATATTTTTTTGCATTGCCATATGATTTGACTACTGGATACTTCTTTCCATTTTTAGTCAGTTTATCATAAATGATTGTGCCTATATCGAGATCCAATGAAGACGCCATCAATATACTGTATATGAAGACATCAGCTAGTTCTTCCTTCATTGCATCAAGCTTACCCTCTACGTGAGTATCAGAGCCGGACCATTGGAAACACTCCAACAACTCTGCAGCTTCCAAGGCAAGAGAGATGGAAAGATCTTTTGGAGTATGAAACTGTTTCCAATTTCTTTCATCGCGAAATCTGATAACTTGATTCAAAAGCACAGGATCAAAAGCTTGAGGATTAGTATAGCAATCATTGCCACCCTGAATGCCTGTATGTAGCCAAGTGAGAGACTCCCCATACGTAAGGCAGATAAGTCTCAGTAACGGCTCAGAAGGAGTGGATTTTCCTTGTTCCAACCTGCTTACATACGAAGGGGTAATCCCAAGATCCTGTGCAAATTGCTTTTGAGTCAAAGCATGCCTGGTACGTATTTCCGAAATCCGTTCTTTGATTGTATTCATTTGGTTTATTCCTTAGGTACACTTTTTGTGCAGTAAAGCAGGTATTTATATGATTCAGGTACTACAATACCACTGAATCTTCAGCATATAAAGGGTTTTTGCTATTTTGGTATAACCTTATATCCACTTGTAATATTTATATATATTTGCACCCGTATAATTCCCCTCACCCTAGCCCCATCTCATGCTACAATACAGGTATAGCGAGGTGCATTATGGCAACACAGTATCTGATAATTGGATCGCGTGTCCCTTCTACAGAAGAGGGACTCTCCCTCTATACCTTTGATGATGAAACTGGACAACTCTCATTCGTACACTCCTACACAGGCATAGACATGCCCACCTTCCAAGCCTTCAACAAGGAGGCTTCACTGCTGTACTCAGTCAGTGAAATCCGGGAGAAGGAAGGATCTGTTGTGACCTTCCGCTTCAATCCCCAGGCACGGGAACCCTTTTCTCGTATTGGGACCATCCTCTCAGGAGGCAACTCACCTTGCCACCTGGCACTCTCTCCCAAGGGTGATTTCCTTGCCCTCTCCAACTATGGGGACGGGGTCTTTACCCTGTATGCCCTGGATACTCTTGGTGCCATAGCCTCAGTAGCCACCTACAAACGCTTCTCCGGAGTAGGACACGATCCTGTACGCCAAGAGGGGCCACACATTCACTCAGCCCTCTGGACAGGTGATTCCAAAAACCTCTTTGTAGCGGACCTAGGACTCGATCGCATCATCCACTACAGCAGACCCGAATGGAGCTTCCCTTCCTTCAAGAAGGTGCCTTTAGGCACAGGTCCACGCCATATGGCGATTACAAAGGATAACCACTACCTCTATGTGGCTGGAGAACTTGCAAACCACGTAGAGGTCTATCGCATAGACAAGTTTGACAGCTGCTTCACCCACCTGCAGTCCATAGCTACCCTACCCTCTGCCTTCCTCCTTGCAAACACTGTTGCAGACTTGCATCTCTCTTCCGATAACAAATACCTCTACTGCTCCAATAGAGGCCATGACAGCATAGTCACCTATGCTGTCAATGCCAAGACCGGGATGCTGACCTTTGTCTCCTACACCCCCACCTTGGGACAGGAACCCAGGAACTTTGCCCTCTCCCCGGACGGCAAGTGGTTGTTGGTGGCAAACGGCTCCTCGGACACGGTGGTCAGCTTCCCCATTGATCCCTATACAGGGGCCCCCGGTACTGCAGTCTCCACCATAGAGGTCAAGGAGCCGGTCTGTCTAACCTTTACCTAAATAGTCGTCATGTACCCTATCCTGCAGATAGACGTTGGTGTAGGAAGAAGAGGCGTGCTTGTACATCTTGTACGCCTTATCAATACAGCTCTTACACCCATCAAGGGGGATAGTGATGGCTAAGACCTTACGCCCACTATCAGAGGAGGAGTCTATCCAGTTGTGCCCTGAGCAGCTGCTACACTTGCTGAAATGCTGGACTTGCTCCTCCAGGATACCATCGGTGTCATAGTAGATCTGCATAGGCCTTTCATAGCTATCCAGCCCCCCATACTCCTTCTTCCAAAGGGTATCCCTGTTTTTCCAGTTGCCAAGGACAGCATCCGAGATCTTTTGTACATACTTTGTAATATCCTTGGGTTGCTGTAGGAGTGCTGGATTGTAATCAGGCTCCTTTACCGCTGAAAAGTCCATCCCTGCCATCGCAAGGATAATGCCGACATTGATATAGGGAAGGGCCCCATCGATGGAGTACCCCCCTTCGAGGACGGCAATATCCGGCTTGAGGATAGCATTGAGCTTGGCATACCCTTGGGCACTGAAGTTCATATTGGTAAGGGGGTCTGAGTAGTGGTTGTCCTGACCTGCCGAGTTGATGATCAAGTCAGGCTTGAACTCATCCAGGATCGGCATCACCACATGGTTGAGCACATGGAGGAACCCTTCGTCGCCTGTATTGGGAGGCAGGGGTATATTCACATTGTACCCATAGGCAGAAGGCCCTCCGAAGGCATCAATGAAGCCGGTTCCAGGATACAAGGTCCTTCCATCCTGATGGAAGGAGATGACCAGCGTCTCAGGATCATTCCAATAGATATCCTCTGTTCCATCACCATGGTGACAATCAGTGTCGATGATGGCTACCCTCAGGGGTCCGAACTCGGCCCTGAGCCTTTCAACCATAATCGCCTCATTGTTCGTCACACAAAATCCCCGGTCTCCATAGACCACGCGGTGGGCATGGTGCCCGGGTGGGCGCACAAGGGCAAAGGCAGAGGCAACTTCCTTGTTCATCACCGCAAGAGCCGCCCTGATGGCACCTCCGGATGAAACAAGGTGGCTCTCCGTCACCCTGGAAAGGACATCAGGAACACAAAAATGCACCCGTTGGATATCCTTTTCCGTGGCAACCAAGGGGTTGAACATCTCTATGCCCTCAATATCTTGGATACCCTCTTCAAAAATCTGGTCCTGTGTATACAACAGTCTCTCTTCCCTCTCGGGATGTGTTGGACTGATAGCCCAGTCGAAGGCAGGAAAAAAGACCAATCCTACTGTTTTGTTAGCTTTCATGGGTAATGGTACTCCTTAGGCCATGGATGATCCCCGGCTTTACCTGGGCTTTGACTCGTATATTCTTCCCAACAAGGGAAGAGCTCTGTATCATGTTGAAACTGCTCTGTTCGGTAATCTCTATCTCGAGGGTGGCCTCATCAGAGCCCATGGCTATCGCTTCTTGCCTAACCAGCAAGCGTGCCCTCTCCTTAGCTTGGTCCAAGGAGTATGTTCGAGGAACTTTTTCATATATGCCTAGCTCGGGTACCGAGAGCCTGCCCAAGGCAGTGTCAGCCAATAATGTGACCTCAATAGTCGGCTTGGCCAGGGCAGCCCCTATTGCATTGGCTACCGTTGAGTTCTCGGGGAAGTAGCAGGGAAGGCCATACGCCTCTTCTAAAAGAGGCGCTAGGGCCTCTGCAGGTCCTCCAATGATATGCACGGCCTTTGGTGTGACCTTTTTACCATGGAGCAACTCCTTGATGGTGTAGATGGGCTTGCTGTTAATCCCAAGCAGCAGAGCGTCACTCTTTTCCTTGATTTGGGTGACCATGGTGTCAAGGACAAGGGTTGCAACCTCAGGAGCCTTGCGGGACACCTTCTTTCCAAGGGCCTCCATAGCCTCCTGAGCCTTCGCTTTCGCCCCTTGGGGCGCCTCCATCCTGCCAAGGCAGATCATGGCATCGGTGGGTGTGGGCCCTTCGCCTCCAAAGGCGTAGGCCATGCCCCGCCTTTGGGGTCCTATCACCAAGGCATTGTCCCTAACGGTGATGCTGCTGTCCCCGCCAAGGCCAATGGAAACACTGTAGATAGCCCTGACCAGGGTCTTGTACTCGGATATGGTGGCTCCCAGGGGTTCAAACAGAGGAACACCATCGGCAAGGAAGAAAATATCTGTTGTAGTTCCTCCCACATCCAGGAGGATCGCATCATCCCCTCCGGGAATGAGGGCACTCATCCCAAGAAAGCTTGCCCCCGGCCCCGAGAGAACTGTCTCCACAGGTTTCTCCAAGGCTCCTTCGCTGTCCATCGTACCTCCATCAGCTTTGAGGATGTACAAGGGGGCGGCAATGCCCTTCTTCACCAGCGATGTTCTCATATGCTCTAAAAACAATCTAAATTGGTCTGAGACAGCTGAGTTCAGATAGGAGGTGTATACCCTTCGGGGGAAGTTCAGGGTCCCAGAGACCCTATGACCCAAGGTAACCTGGCCGATCTGCTCAAGCAGCTTCTTTCCTATGGTGATCTCGTGCTCGGGATTCCTTGTGGAAAACTTGCTTATCACCGCACTGCTGGGCATCCCGTCCTTTTTGAAAAGAAGCAGGGCCTTCTCAAGTTCCTTAGGATCCAGGTCATCCACCACTACACCCCGGTGGTCGACATACCCACCGATGGTCACTACCCTCCCCTTGCATGAGGAGAAGTCGTGGATCAAGCCAGGACCCGGTTGCACAACCATGCCTACAGGGGCTGTGGTCCCTTCTACAATGGCATTGGTAGATATCGTAGTGCTGAGGTTGATCCTCTCTATCGCTGCGAGATCAGAGTCCTCTACCAGCTCTTCCAAAGCTGTCCAAATGGTAGTGAACAGATCATCCTTATCAACAGGCTTCTTATGGGTCTTTATCACCTGTCCATCCTGTATAACAACTCCATCTATGTGGGTTCCCCCCATATCAAGGCCAATTATCAAAGTATAACTCCTTTATATGTAGTAGTATAGCTTGTATTCAGAGAATGTACAAGTTTACTTGCGTACCAGCTCTGGTTGCATACCTTCCAAGGAGACCTCCTATAGGTAAAGTAGCTTAGGATTGAGACGAGTAACGGCGTACCTCCTTCGACCAGGGGGTACGCCGTTACTCTTGCTTTCGATCTTCTGTTTCTGACTTGTATTTTCTGATTTGTATTTATCTTTTTTTCTGTCTTCTCGTTCTGGATTCTCTCTTTAGTCAGGATGTATCGTACAGCTATCACAGTTATCCTCACCAAGGCTTCTTGGTGAGGATGGGCTGCTTCATAGGTCCTCAGCTCTTTTTCTTCTTCCTGGGGAGGAACAAGGCATTTACCGGGTCAATGACAAAGGAGACATCTTCCCCTTCAGAGAAGATCCGCATCTTGTTGATGTAGGGAATAAAGGCTTTTATCACCTCGTTGTTAGCAAGCGTAAGTTCATATTCAACATGGCTACCGACATAGATGGAGGAGGTTACTACTGCATTGAAAGAGTCCTCGCCCCCTTTGTACGGTATCACCGTTATGGACTCGGGGCGTATGACAAGGGCCGCTTCCTTTCCTGTCTTGTAGTTTTCCACACTGCTGTCGATATGGTCGGGGACGATGCACCTGGCGGTGAAAACGCCTCCATTATGCGTATTCACCTCGATCATCTCATCGGTGAGGGAGGTCACTTCGAGGTGCAGGATGTTCGCTTGTCCAATGAAATCAGCAACAAAGAGAGACTGGGGGTTGCTGTATATCTCAAAGGCCGTGCCCACCTGCTCCACCTTGCCCTTGTTCATTACGACAATCCTATCAGCCATGGAGAGAGCTTCGCTCTGGTCATGGGTGACATAGAGGCAGGTAATGCCAAGGGTCTTTTGGAGTTTTCGTATCTCGGTGCGCATGTGGATTCGCAACTTGGCATCCAGGTTGGAAAGCGGTTCGTCCATCAACAGGAGATTTGGCTCCATGACGATTACCCGGGCAAGGGCAACGCGCTGCTGCTCCCCGCCGGAGAGTTGGCTGGGGTAGCGGTTCTCGGTGTCCTTGAGGCCGACCAACAGGAGGGCGTCCTTGACCTTTTCCTTAATATCCTTGTCTTTTTCCCCCCGAGCCTTCAGGCCGTAGGCCACATTGTTGTAGACACTCATGTGGGGGAACAGGGCGTAGTTCTGAAATACGAACCCTATCTTCCGTTTATTGACCGGGGTGTTTGTCATATCTTGATCGCGGATGGTAATGGAGCCGCTTGTGGGCAGCTCAAAGCCCGCAACCATGCGCAAGGTGGTGGTCTTGCCACACCCTGAGGGTCCGAGGAAGGTAACCATCTCCCCTTCCTCCACCTGAAGGTTCACCTTGTCGACAGCTGTTATATATCCGTCATCCTTTTGGAATGTCTTTGTTACATCGGTAAGATTAAGCGCCAATTTTTTCATAGCTGATAGCCTCCTGCTGGGTAAATTTTCTTGTGCTCCACTTCATGAGGGCGAGCATTATCGCATCTACAATAAAGACAATGACGATCAGGACTATGGAAAATGCTGATGCCTGTGAAAATTGTAACTCGGTCATACTTTCGAGAATTCTGGTTGTCAGCAGTGTCCACCTGACAGAGACGAGGAAGATGGTTGCACTGATTGCAGTCATGGAGTGGATAAACAGATAGCGCATCCCTGCCAGAACGGCTGGAATGATAAGGGGGATGGTAACGTGGGTAAAGGTCCTCACCGTACTGGCACCTAGGGAGAAGGACGCCTCCTCAAGGGCCGGGTCTATCTGTGCAAGCGATGCTATGACAGAGCGTATCCCTGTTGCATAGTAACGAAACACATACGCGGCGACGAGAATAGAGAGGGTCCCTGTAAGCAGGATCGGCTTTTGGTTGAAGGCGATGATATAGGCAATACCGACAACAGTACCGGGGAGGGCGTAGTTAAGCATACTGCCAAACTCGAAGACCCTCTTGCCGAAAAAGTTCTTCCTCTGTGCTATATACCCTATCAGTACCCCAAGGACAGACCCTATGACCGTCGAGAGGGTGGCAATGAGCAGTGTATCGGTGATGGCCTTTTTCCCGTGGGCAAAGACGTAGCCAAAGTGCTCGAGCGTGACGGTGTTGTTTACACCCCACACCTTCACCAGGGAGCCCCAGAGGATTATGGCATAGAGGTAGAGGATAAAAGCGACGGTGAAGGTACAAACTGCGGTGATAATGACATTAAGCACACGCGGAAGTTTTCCAAAACCGGACTTTGCCCCATTCTTCCCTGTAACCGAGACATAGCTTTTCTTGCCTATGAGCACCCGTTGCAGGATAAAGACCAGCAGGGCCGGCAGGAGCAGGAGGAAGGAGAGCGAAGCACCCCCCTTCAGGTCGAACATCCCTGTGATCATAAGGTATGCTTCAGTGGGAAGGACGGGAAAGGTATGCCCTCCCAGAATAAGGGGTGTTGCAAAGTCAGCCAAGGAGGCTCCGAACAAAAGAAGTAGTGAATTTCCAATACCAGGCAAGGAGAGGGGAATTGTTATTGTCCTGAACATCCTCCATCGTGAGGATCCTAGCGAGAGTGCGGCATCATCAAGGTTGGCACTCATCGTATTCAACACTGCGGTGATGACCATGAAGGCGACAGGAAAATAGGTGAGCGTTTCACTGATCCATGTTCCGAGAAATCCGTAGATGGAGAAGTCCGATATGCCAAGGGCATTGAGCAGCATACCATTCGGTCCCAGGGCGAGTGTCAGGGAGATACTGCTGGTAAAAGGTGGGGAGATAAGGGGCAAGATCGTAACGGCCCCCAGCAGCCCTTTATAGAAAGGAGGCAGGGAGGTCCTTGTCACAGCCAGGGCAAAAATATACCCAAGCACTGTCCCGGCGACTGCAACGGAGGTTGCAAGGATAAGGGAGTTGTACAGGGCCTTCATATTGTAGCTCTTGCCCATGATCTTTATGAGGTTGGCAAAGCTGATCGATCCATCGACGACGAAGGTGGTCAACAGCAGCCTGATAATCGGCAAGAATATGAATATGGCAAAGATAAGCCAAATGGCGACAAGGGTGCCGAATAGGACAGGTTCCCTTTTAGCCATTGAACTTCTTGTACGCGGTACCTTTGTTGTTGACACGATACGTCCTCCTAGCATGATCACAATATTGGAAGAGGTACACTGCTACTTGGGCAGAGTACCTCTTCACACTCGCTGTAGGCACTTATCCTACACTATTGCTGAATGACCTCTTCGATCCATTTTTCAACAAATCGTGCCCTGTTATCACCCTTCCACTCTGCTTGAGCCTCGATCAAGTTCACGTTTGACATATCAAGGGCGGGGTTTGTCACCACGACGTCACTGCGGGTGGGGATGTAGTTGATCTTATTGGCAACCATCACCTCTCCGAGGCGCTTCGTAGAAGCCCAGTCCATCAAGGCCTTGGCTGCACCGAGGTTCTTGGCACCCTGTACGATACCACTTCCCTCGATTCCATAGGTGACGCCTTCCTTGGGATAGGAGACAGAAAGGTCATACCCCTGCTGCTGGATATCCAGGGCATCGACTATGTAGAAGACACCAGCTGAAGCCTGTCCTGTAGCAATGGGCATTGCTCCACCTGCACCACCTTTGGTGTAGAGCTGGATATTCTTATGCAGGTTCTTCTGGTACTCGTATGCACCCTCTTCACCATAGATCTTTACCAGGGAGTAGATTCTTTCGGTGGCGGTACCCGAAGTCCTCACGTCAGCCATCTGCAGGGACTGTCCATACTTGGGATCGGTGAGATCCATCCAGCTGGTAGGAACCTCAAGGCCCTTCTTCTTCAGATATTCGTTGTTACTCAGGAAACAAAGGGGGATAATCCCAATGCCTGTCCAGTAATTTTCCGTGGAACGGAACTTTGCAGGAATCTTGTCAGCTTCCTTGGGGGAGTACTGGGCAAAAACACCCTCGGGGATACCAGCTTCATAGGTATCTGCAGGACCGCCCCAAATGGCATCTACCTGGGGGTTTGCCTTCTCTGCGATCAGGCGGGCCAAGGCTTCACCGGATGAAAGTCGTACAAAGTTGACGGTGATGCCGGTATCTTTGGTAAACTCGGCAAAAATCTTGGTCGCATATTTTTCCGGCATGATTGAGTAGACGTTTACGTTCTTGCCCACTTTGTCAGGATCATCCGCTTCCTTTACACCTGCAGCAAACATCGGTGTCAGGAACACCAGCAGCAACAGAACAGAGAGTAGCATGTTTTTCTTCTTCATCTGAATCCTCCTTTAGGATTGTAGGAGAGTTACATCATCTCTCCTACCAAACAAACCATAGTCACTACCTCTATTGTGCCATCTCGTGGCTGTTATACAAGTTACAATACCGTAACAATCACGTAGTTTTAGTATCAGTAAGCATATAGCCGACACCCCATTTATTGATGATGTACCTAGGGGATGCAGGATCTTCTTCTATCTTCTTCCTTAGCCGACTCATATTCACCTTCACCAGATCATCGCCTTGAATCCAATCCTCGTTTTTCCATACTGTCTGCAAGATCTTTTGCACAGAGACGGGCGTATGCAGGTAGGAGGCCAAAACTTCCAGTATCTTGAACTCGGTGGGAGTCAGGCTGACCGGCTCCCCCTCTATGGTGAGACTATGCTGCTCCACATTGATCGCAAGATCGCCTACAACAAGAGTTTTCCCCTCAAACGTCCGTGTCCTTTTGAGGACTTTCTCCACACGCAGGAGCAGCTCCTTATAGTTGAAGGGCTTGGAGACATAATCCTCCCCTCCCACCTCAAGACCCTCGATGATCTGGTCATCCTGGTCGTGTGAACTTAAGAAGATCACCGGGATATGCATAGCAACAAGATGGGAGCAGACCTCCAGCCCATTCAGGCCCGGAAGCCCTATATCAAGGATGACAATGTCAGGCGACCAAGAAGATGCAACCTCTACTGCATCGTCCCCGCGTAAGACCGAGTTGACCAGGTACCCCTGTTGTTCAAAGATATAGGTAAGGAGAGTGAGGATATCCTTCTCATCATCGACTAGTAATATTTTCTTTTTCATCGTACTGCCTTTGCCGGTAGGGTAAAGGAGACGACCGTCCCCTTATCCTTCACACTGGTAATATACACCTTGCCCCCATGTTTTTCGACTATCTGCCTTGCTATGGAGAGTCCCAGGCCAAATCCATCGTGAAACTCTTCGGGCAAGGTTTTTTCCTGGTAAAACTCCCTGAACAGGTTCTCCCTGCCTTCCCCCACAACCCCCTTGCCATGGTCACTGATGCTTACCACCACCTGCTCGTCATCCTGGGTCACGGAAATAAAAATCTCCCCACCCTCCCTGCTGTGCTTGATGGCGTTGTGGATGAGATTGATAAAGACCTGCCTGATCAAGTTCTCATCGCCAAGGGGGGTACTGAGCAGGGCGGGAAAGGAGTAGCGGATGCTCTGTTGCTTTATGTGGAGCAGGGGTCCAAAAAAAGCAACAATATCGTGGGTGACAAGACGGATGTTGATCTTCTCATCCATCTTGGGCTCAAACTCCTTTTCAAATTTCAGGAGCATAAGCATGTTCTCACTAAAGGTGATAAGCCTTTGCGTGTACTCATAGTTGGATCTGACAAATTGTTGTTGCTGCGCATTCAAAGGTCCGGGTATCTCTTCCAATAACAAGGAGGTGCTGGTTTGCATGACGGTCAAGGGGGTCCGTATCTCATGGGCAAGCATGGATTGCAAGGAGATACGGGAGGTCGAGCCAGATTTCTCCTTCTTGTAGTGCTCCCAGATAAAAGTCCCCAGGGGAAGAAGGCAAAAGAGCAGGGAAAGAGAGGAAAAAGAAAAGAAGAGCAGGCTACCTATGCAGGAGAGGCAGGAGAAGCTGCCGATGAGCCAGAGGTGCTTGGCGGAAAACGGGAGGTAGAGGGACAATACATATCCCCATAACAAGAGGACAAGGGTGTTGTACAGGATAATCCAAGGGGAGAAGAAGAGGCTTGCGCTTGTGCTACTGGTGGAAAAGAGAGCAATAGAAGTAAGGCCAAGCAACAGGAATGTAGAGGTACAAGGGTTCTTTTTTCCCTTCGTTTGTAAGAAGGCCCCAAGGAGGGTGAACAGACTGAGAAGGGCGAGGACAATGGTGAGGATCCAGGAGAGTCGAGCAGAAGAGCCCTGCTGTAGGGTTACCACCGAGGGCAGGAGGAAAAAGAGGAGGAGTACAGCTACGTTCATCGGCTCTCCTTTGTAGTGAAAAGGTGAAACGAGGATGGATGGAAATGCATCAACACCTGCTCGCCGACCTTGTACTCATCGACGAATGTGAGGTTGTATGGAGCTACTACCCGGATAAAAGTCTTCCCAAACGCCACTTCATACTCGATGGAGTAGCCGTTGAAGGAGAGCGCGACTATCTCCCCCGGTACTTGATAGGCACTCTCTGGCTGACGATACGCACTCAGGGTCACACTTTGTGGCAAGATGGCGACAAAGAGATCATCACCGGCTTCGCAAGGCCCATCACACTGCCTAGCATCCAAGGTGAACTGGACCTGGTTGAACGAGACAAGCACCGTCTCGGCACTAGAGGAGAGGACTTTACCGTCATAGAAGTTGGCATTGCCGATAAAGTCTGCAACAAAGGGGGTTCGGGGGTTGTTGTACACCTCGCGCGGCGTTCCTACCTGTATGATGGCCCCCCTGTTCATCACCACTACCCTGTCGGGCATGCTGAGGGCCTCACTTTGATCGTGGGTGACGTAGATGGTAGTGATGCCAAGCAGTTTTTGCATCTTCTTGATCTCACGCCTTGTCTGCAACCTCAGCCTCGCGTCCAAATTGGAGAGCGGCTCGTCAAACAATAGGAGCTCGGGCTTCAGGACCAGTGCCCTTGCCAAGGCGACTCGCTGCTGTTGTCCATCAGAGAGCTGATGGGGAAAGCGATCTTCTGTGCCGACCAGGTTGAGCATCTGGCACATCATCGCCACATCGTGGTGGATACTGTCCTTATGTTTTTTCCGTGCTTTCAAGCCGTAGGCAATATTCTCATAGACATTCATATGGGGAAACAGAGCGTAGTTCTGGAAGACCATGGGGATGGTTCTCTCTTCTGCTCCCTTATAGGCCAAAGAGACTCCATCAAGGAGAATCTCTCCGCTATCAGGGGGGATAAAGCCCCCGATCATCCTCAAGGTGGTGCTTTTCCCACATCCTGAAGGGCCTATGATGGTAATCGCCTCACCTTTGTATACAGAAAGGGAGAGATCATCGACAGCAGTTATCACCTTGTTCCCCTTACATGAAAATGCCTTGGATACCGATCTGAGTTCCAAGTGCGGGACTTTTGTCTGTTCTGTAAGTTCTATCAATGGAACCCCTCTTCTCCCTTCAGTTGTGTATCCACTAGCCGTGTGTTCAAGATGAGGCTAAAGCTCAGACACCATCCGAAGCAGGTTTACGCTCCTACAAATGATAGCACCTTTTTGTTTAGCATTGGTAGCCTTCTTCATTCATAGAGTAAAGGTAGCCTAATTCCCTAGAGCACATCGAAGATCTTCGCGCTGAGTGTGTATGCCGGCTTCCAGATGGCTCAACTTTGTCAGGATGGCAGTAACCTTTTGTGAAAGTATGAAAACCAGATGCAACAGTCTAACGAGAACAAGCACAAACACCAAACCAAGAATCGGCGCACCTCCTCAACGAGGAAGTGCGCCGAAAGCAACAATACAGGAGAACGAGATGAAAAAAGAAAATACAGGAGTAGATGAGTAGGATGACCAAAGCTGTCATGAAGGCTTGGACTATCCTACAAAGGCTCTACTCCAAGAAATAGACCCCGGGAAACTGCCCGTGCCTTAGGGTAAAGGTCGAGTAGGTTACGTTCCTGTTCCTAGGGCTCTCTACAATATGCCTCTCAAGCATGAACGAGCCGAAAATTATGGTTGCCAAGAGATAAACCACCAGGAATATCCCTCCGATTACAAGCATGCGGTTACTTCTCTTATGATTGGACTTCATGGTAGTTATTCTCCTTTTTGTACAGGAGGAAATAGGTCTCTATCTCCTCGAAGGTGACGCCCAAGGTCCTCATGGAAGCGAACAGGTTGGGCAGTTCGCTGCTGATGAAGTGGTCCCGCTTTTTCTTGAGGACCAGGGCCTTGGCGCCCTTGGCGGTAAAGTATCCGATGCCCCGTTGGTTTTCCAGAATACCTTCTTCTTGTAACAAGGTGTACGTCCTTATGACTGTATTGGGATTTACCTCCAGCTCCATCGCCATGTCGCGAACAGAGGGGATACGCTCCTCTTCAACCCAAATGGTGTTGATGATGAGCTCCTGGATATACTGGGCTATCTGTACGTAGATTGGTGAACGATTGTTAAACTGCATCTGTAGCTTGGACCTCCTCAACCCTGAAGAACGCCGTGACCCAACAGAACAGGGGGAGCACTACAAAGGAGAGTAGCCGGGAGAGTACCCTAAAGGCTCCTACAACCCCTGATGCGGGCTGGAACAGTAAGGAGTCGAACGAGAAGACCACATCAAATGCCCTCAGCGATGAGCCGTACTTGAGAGAGAAGATGATCTTCACAAACAGCAGGCCAAGCGATCCCAGGACAATGCCGATGACTCCCAGCGAAAGAATCGTCTTGAAGAAGTGTCCCTTATGGAAATAGGTCGACCCCAACAGGAAGATCGAGTGCCAAACCCAATACAAGGCAAGCTGTGATGCCATAGCCTTGGTAAAGGGATTGAACAGGGTCACCGGATTGCCAAAGAAGAGCAGCTGCAACGGCTCGATGATCAGCGAGGAGAGGAAAAACAGCGCTATGAGCGCTAGGGGATAGGCAACGAGGGTCAGCAACCCTTTGGAGAGGAACTTCTCCAAGGAGGTTGCAGGAAGCATCAGCCACTCCTGCTGTCCATTCTTGCTAAACATGTCTTCGGCAAAGGCGAGGCTTGTTATGATCAGGCCCCCAAGGAAGAGAAAGTTGGGAAACAGCCCTGTATATGCAGCAGGTGCAAACCCCATAGCTGAGTACTGGGTGGCAAAGGATTGTATGGTCTCACTTGCAAACAAGACCAGGAACAGGGTTGCAGCATAGATGGTAAGATCACGCTTGCTTGTCTGTATTTCTCGGTTTATCAATAAGCCGAATCGATTCATAGCACACCTCCTTGCATAAGGGTGGGATTCTCCACCACCACGTTAAAGAGGGTCTCAAGGTCCAGGGGCTGACCTTGCATATCCTCATCTTCATCTCGTTCTTTCAAGACCATCCAGCCACCGAGGACTTTCTCCTTGTAGACCACGTTCTCATCATTATGAGGATCGGTGGTGACCAGGTCCATGAAATACTTGTCTGTGACCGAGTCCACCGCATCATTGAAGATAACCGATCCGTCATGCAGGATTATCAGGGGGTCGATCAGGTTCTCCATGTCCCTCACCTGGTGGGTGGAGATGATGAAGGTTCTCTCTTCGGTCATTGCAGAGGCAACTGTCTGCCTGAACTGTCTTTTGGAAGGGATATCCAGGCCGTTGGTCGGTTCGTCAAGAATAAGCAGGGAGGTGTTGGAGGCAAGGCCAAAGGCTAGCAACAGCTTTTTCTTCTGTCCCAAGGACATCTCGTTGAGGTTCTGGGCCATATCGAGGTCGAAGTCCTTGCAGAACTGCTCAAACATCGCATGGTCGAATCTGGGATAGAAGACCGAACGCATCGCAAGGTACTGCGTTGCCTTCATCTTAGGAAGGGGAAACTCTTCAGGAAGATAAAATATCTCGCCCAGCATCTCAGGCTTGCGACCTACAGGGTCGAAGCCCAAGACTGAGGTGTGCCCTTCATTAGGGAAGAGCTGACCACAGATCAGCTTCAGCAAGGTGGTCTTACCCGATCCGTTCTTCCCTAGCAAGCCGTAGATGTTCCCTTTCTTAATCCTTAGATTAAGGTGAGAGAACAGGGGTTTCTTTGCGTAGGAGAATCCAATGTCCTGCATCAGGATCACTTGATCATTCGTCGAAACAACCTCTTTGAGGGTTGTTTGTCCGCTTCCTATCTCATTGGCCATATATGCCTCCTCGATTACATTAGTGAACTAGGTAACTAATACACTATAGTTGAAGGCTTGTCCAGTCTTTTCCCCAATACTTCGGAATCTTTTAGAAAAAAATATAATCACCTCACCCTAGACCTATCCCTACAGGCAAGACCCTAGGGTATCGTGCTGCGAGTAATACAGCTCTTGGCATGAGCTGGGGGATGAAAGTGGAGAAATCATCACAAGCTGAGGTTTTATTGCAGTTTTGCTTCAAAATAGTGTCTTGGCTTGTGTTCGGAGCCTATCCTAAGCAGGATTTCATAACACTCTCTATTATGAATACTTTAGGATCCGACCCCCGGGTCAATGGATTTCAATTCGATTGTTTTCTGTCTTCTTGCTTCTTAGAGAGCAGGCAGAACCATAGGGTATATTTCCTTTCCTCCATAGTTCTTTAGTGCCAGGTTTCTCAAGGGATTCTCATGAACTGCAGTTGCTAGGATAATCCCAAACCTATAAGCAAGCTTTTCACAAAAATGCTAGGGATACCTCTCTGGAATTATGTAATCCATATACGATGAAACACGTAATATGAGTATTGACACACGATATGTGTCGTATTATTCTTTAGGCACCATAAGGAGATCATGCGATGAACAAAATCAAAGAGTTTCGCACACAGCTTGGCCTAACCCAGAAAGATCTTGCAGCCTTGATGAATACCACCCAGCAGACCATTGGAAGATGGGAGAATGGAACCTCCGAACCTAGCCTATCGAACCTACGAGATTTGGCCATAAAATTAGGTACCACCACCTCTGCCCTTCTCGGAGAACCTTTTGCACCCAAGCAAAGCTCCTACTACCACTTGATGTTCAAGGAAGAGCAGGAAGGCCTTGATGGGTTTTGGGGTAACCTCGGTGTACTGCCTATCCACCGGGACAAGTCAATCTGGTACCCCATTACCTTGGGAGGTGTATGTGACACTTCCAGCAAGATCGGGGAAGGCGAACCGTTCATGTTTGAAAGCCTCAACAACAAGCTTGTCTTCATCAACCCCAGCCATATCAAACGTTTTGTCACCCTCGATGATGCATCTGATGCCTTCCCCAATGACTGGGAAGTCTCATGGCTTGAGTTCGGCCATGAATCACCAGAAATCTTTGATGCCCTGGAAATATATATGCAGGAGACCTATTGGGGAGACGAACCTGATCCTGACAACTCCCTTTCTGACACCCTTAGAGCAGGTATTGAGAAGTTGGTCGAGGAGCATAAGCTCGATGAGGAGGCAATACTAAAGCTGACCTCCGGTATCCGGATCTTCTATGCAGACGGGAGCATGGAAGCATACAACCTCAGGGAATTCAGCTCGATCGCTGCCCTGTTTACAGAGATTGAATTCATGTTCGCCCCCTCAGTAATACATATTGAAGACGATGAATATTCTTTCATTCTTCCTTTGGACAATATCGCCATTATTGAGTTCCCCTTGGCAAAGGTCATGGAAGCCTTGAAGAAGGATCTGGAGGATTTTGATGAGCTGGACGACGATGATGAAACTGAAGATACAGAAGAGTTAGAAGACAAGGAGTAAGATGTAGACATAGGGGGCCCCTTGAGGTTTAAAGAGCCTCTTTATGTAACTGGCTAGGGTATAGGTTCAGGGCAAGTCCCTTCTTTCACATCCAACTGTTGAGGGAGGACCCCTTTGCCTTTTCTATGCACAGACTGCTGGCTTCCTTTACCTCCCCTTCCAGGTCGCCTTCACCGCTTTTACTGGTTCGTCCATCCATATCACTTCTGCCCCATATGATACAGAGCTCTGTTTGTTCTTGATTGCATCCAGGGTCTTTGACGGTCTGTTGTTTGGTGATGTAGAGGTGCAAGTAGTCCAAATACGTCTTTTCAATACTGGCAAGACCAAGTCTGTTTTTATGCTGAGCGAGGGTTATGCACCCTCCATGACACCCATAAGAAAAAATACATTCTTTCCCCTATTTTATTCGCATTTTAAGGGGCTTTTAGCTAGTATACCAGCCCTCCTAGCTGGTAATATCCTTTCTCGCGTATGGGCGGTTCGCCCAGAGGCAACAGCACATCTCAAGGGCTTCGGTTGTTGGGAAAACTTAATACTAAAGGGCCAGATATCCTACTATTTGGTTAAAAAATTCACCATGGACTAGAAAGGGCAAAAGGTAATGAACGAAAACCTGCAGCTAGAAAAGAACAAGACCTATCTTGACCGCCAGAACAGAACCGAATCAAATGCAAGAAGCTATCCGAGGAAATTCCCCATAGCCATCAAGAAGGCCAAGGGCTCCTGGATCGAGGATGTAGAGGGAAACTCCTATCTGGACTTCCTCTGTGGGGCTGGGACACTCGCCCTGGGACACAATGATGATGAGGTAAACCAGGCGATGGTTGACCTCATCCTCTCCGGCGCCCCCTTACACACGCTGGATCTCACCACCGCAGTAAAAGACACGTTTGTCGAACTAATTTTCTCCCTCCTGCCGCAAGAGTTGCAAGAAAACGGAAAAATACAGTTTTGCAGCCCTTCGGGAACCGATGCAGTTGATGCAGCAATAAAGCTATGCAAGACAGCCACCGGCAGGTCATCCATCATAGCCTTCGGCGGAGCCTACCATGGTATGGGTCACGGGGCACTGGCCCTAACAGGCAACCTCCACGCAAAGAACCACGTAAACGGCCTCATGGGGGACGTGCATTTCATGCCCTACCCCTACTCCTACCGCTGTCCCTTCGGCCTTGGAGGGGAGGCGGGCATCGATGCAGCCTGTGCATATTTTGAGAAAAGCCTCAAGGATCCTGAAAGCGGCATAACCAAGCCTGCGGCAGTCATCCTTGAACCCATTCAGGGCGAAGGCGGGGTGATCGCGGCCCCGGCAAAATTCCTGCAGACTATCAGGCGTGTTACCCGTGAATTGGGTATCCCCATGATAGTCGATGAGATCCAGTGCGGTATCGCTCGTTCGGGAAAGTTCTTTGCCTTTGAACATGCAAACATTACCCCCGATGTCATCCTCGCTTCCAAGGCTATCGGAGGAAGCCAGCCGATGAGCGTGGTCATCTACCACAAGGACCTGGACGTGTGGGAGGCTGGGGCCCATGCAGGAACCTTCCGTGGCAACCAGCTTGCCATGGTTGCAGGAAGTGTGGTCATCAAGCGTGTCAGCGCCCCCTCTTTCCTTGAGGAGGTACAGGCTAAGGGAGAGTTCATCGTAGAGAGGTTGCACAAGCTCAAGGGTGAACTCTCCATCATCGGGGACATTCGTGCAAAGGGCCTGATGATCGGCATCGAGTTTGTCGATCCCAACGGAACAAGCGATACCCTTGGTTCGCTTCCCCCAAGCGGAACCATTGCTGCCAAGATCCAGAAGGAGTGCTTCGTTCATCGCCTGATCATGGAGAAGGGGGGCCGTTACGGCTCGGTGATGCGCATCCTCTGTGCCTTGAACGTCAGCTATGGGGATATAGAGCTTATGCTGACCATTTTAGAACAAGCCATGCGCAAGGTACAAGCTGATGAAACCTAATACAGAACCGTTATACTTCGTAACCAACGAGCAACAGACCAAAGATGCCTACAGGACGATGATGCACCAGACCCTGGAGGCTATCCTCGCCTCGCTCTCCGATGGAGGGGCCTATGCCGGGCATACTCCCCAAGAGCTTCAGGCGATCATACAAAGGCCTACCCTGCTACCCGCCCGAGGTCTTGGGTTCACCCAAGTACTCAAGGAGGTACAAAGGACCATCCTGCCTAACTTCCTCAGGACCTCCTCAACAGACTATCTGGCACACCTGCACAGTCCCCCTCTCCTGGAGAGCATCGCAAGTGAACTGATCCTGGCAACCTTCAACCAGTCGATGGACTCCTGGGACCAGGCGCCCATCGCCACGGAGATCGAGTTGCAGGTAACCAGGGCCCTATGCAAGCTTTACGGGTATGGTCCTGAGAGCGACGGTATCTTCACCTCCGGAGGGAGCCAGTCGAACCTCAGCGCCCTTATGCTTGCCCGTGACTGGTTCTGTACCACTGTGCTCAAGCATGATGTAAAGAAGCTGGGACTACCCCCTTCCTACGCCAAGCTCAGGCTCTACACCTCGGAGGTGTCGCACTTCTCCATGGAGAAGAGCGCACACCTGTTGGGGCTCGGCTATGATGCTGTGCGCAAGGTCCCTGTGGACAAGCTCTGCAGGATGGATAGCCAAGCCTTGGAGGACCTTATCCTCCTTGACAAGGAGGCAGGTCTCATCCCCTTTTGTGTGGTGGCTACCTTGGGGACCACTGACTATGGCAGCATCGACCCGCTTAGTGAGTTGAGTGCCCTCTGCAGGGAACACAAGATCTGGCTTCATGCAGATGCTGCCTACGGCAGTGGAGTGCAGCTTTCCGAGCGATACCAGAGCCGCTTGGGGCCGGTTGAGGAGTGCGACTCCCTTACGGTGGACTTCCACAAGATGTTTCTCTTGCCCATCAGCTGTGGAGCTTTCTTGGTAAAGGAGGGAAAAAGCCTGGAGGCTTTCTCCCTCCATGCTGACTATCTCAACCGTGAAGAGGATGAACAGGACGGCTATACCAACCTGGTGGGTAAATCGATGCAGACGACCAGGCGCTTTGATGCCTTGAAGGTCTGGATGGCATTCCTTACCCGAGGCCGGGATGAGTACGCCCACATCATTGACACGTGCATAGAGAATGCGGCGTATCTGTATGATGAGCTTATCCACAACCCCTCTTTTGAGGTTGCCATAGAACCTGAGATAAGTTCTGTGGTGTTCAGGCTTGATGCCAGCGATGAAAGCAACAAGAGGGTGCGTCGTCTCCTCTTGCACACTCATGGTGTGGTGATAGGACAGACTGTCTACAACAATAAGACCTTTCTCAAGTTCACCTTGCTCAATCCTCTGCTGGACCACCAGAAGCTCGATGAGCTGCTGCTTCTTATCGAACAGCTGGGCATCGAGTAGTGCTTACAAGGAAGAAAAATAGTAGATTCGAGAAAGGATACGAAAAAGAACTCAAAACAGTACAGCCTTCCTATAGAACAGGAGGCTGTTCTGCTGTTCTGACCTTGGCGAGGTTCCTGAAGGTGTCCATGAAGTTCTCGTGCACAACCGTTGTAGGATCGAATCGGAAGACCTTGAAGGTCAACTGTACACAGAAGCCGATGATCACCGCAGCGAGGACCGTTCCTATGCCAAAGGATCCTCCAAGCAGGGCTCCTATGATTACCACTAGGATCTCAAGACCACTGCGGCAGACTCCTACCGAGAGCTTGGTCTTTCTGGTTAGCACTACCATAAGGCTGTCACGAGGGCCCGCCCCAAAGCCTGAGGAGATGTAGTAGACCGTTGCTATTGCGATGACAAAGAGTCCTCCAACCATCTGCAATACTCCAAAGTAGAAGTTGGTGAGCTTTGGAAAGATATCCAAGCCCAGCAGGAGGTTCATGAACAGCCCGATGAAGACCATGTTGCACAGGGTACCCAAACCAAGTTTCTCTCCGGCCAAGAGGGAAATTACACAGAGGGCAAGCCCAACTAGAATGGAGACGGTCCCTATCTGGATACCAAAGACGGTGGAGAGCCCTGCATGGAAGACCTCCCACGATGCATAGCCGATATTGGCTTTCATGGTAAGCACTATTCCCACCGCATAGAGAAACAATCCGAAGAACAACCTGAGTAACCTGAGCATAAACTTATTCATGTGAAAACACCCTCTTTCTCTCGCTACCATACAGAGATTTTCACTGATAATCCAGCCCCTATGGGTTTCTATGGTAGAATAGGGCAAAGGAGAGATGCCATGCCGTTTTTATTATATCAAGGTGATATTACCCTTTTAGAAGTTGACGCTGTTGTCAACGCAGCAAACAGGGACCTCAAGCAAGGAGGGGGTGTCTGTGAGGCTATTTTTGCCAAGGCAGGAGAGCATGCAATGCAACAAGCATGTGATGAGCTTGCCCCTGTTGAGACAGGGGGCGCTGTCATTACCCCGGGTTTTGATCTTCCCAGCAGGTATGTCATCCACGCCGTAGGCCCTGTGTGGAGCGGAGGCAAGAAGCAGGAGAAGGAGTTGCTCGCATCCTGTTACCGTAGTGCCCTTGAGATCGCTGTCAAGAAAAAGGTGCAATCCATCGCCTTCCCCCTTATCTCGGCAGGCATCTATGGGTATCCCAAGGTGGAAGCATACAAAGTGGCACTCTCTACCATCCTCTCCTTCCTTGAGAGGCATGACCTTACAGTATACCTGGTCCTCTTTGAAGAGGGTTTCTTCAAGGATGCAGCGTTTCAGATATATACCCAGGGGTTGGAAGAAAAAATTACCGAAGAGAGGGTGCTTCTCTCTCACAGCAGAATGGAAATCCAGTCGTGCATGACTTCTCCTCTGGAAACGATGCTCCCCGAAGTGGAGGAATCCTTTTCCCAAAGCCTGATGAGACTCATCAGGGAGAAGGGCCTTGACGAGGTTTCTGTCTATAAGGGTGCAAACATCGACCGCAAGCACTTTTCAAAGATCAAGGGCAATGAGGCGTATCAACCGAGCAAGAGGACAGTCATTGCTTTTGCCCTCTCGCTCAAGCTGGATATGCGGCAGACACAAGCACTGCTTGAACGAGCTGGCTACTGCCTGAGCCAAAGCTATCTCTTTGACATCATCATCGAGCACTTCATAGAGCAAAAGCACTACGATATCTATGCTATCAACGAGGTGCTTTTCTCCTACGGCCAGAGCCTCCTCGGCGCTTGAAAATGTCGCCTGATAGGTGACCATCCTCCTTCTGTTCTTCCCTATACTCAAGATAGAGGAGAACAGTATGGAAAACAAAGAGACAGAACTGGTATTCATCCTTGATAAGAGCGGCTCGATGACGGGCCTTGAAAAGGATACTATCGGAGGATTCAATTCGCTTCTGAAAAGACAACAGGAGGAAAAGGGTTTGGCAAGGGTCACCACAGCCCTCTTCGACCATCGCTATACCCTGCTTCATGACAGGCTACCCCTCAAAGAGGTCCCAAGCCTTACATCAAAGGAGTATG
>CAZPOJ010000023.1:0-25297 GCA_964588005.1 uncultured Sphaerochaeta sp. | reverse complement strand
CGAGCCTTTTGTGCGTCTTGCTTCACCCCTTACTTTTTTATGACAGACCCTTGTTTCTCGTATTTCGACCCCATCTGATTTGCTC
Source organism: uncultured Sphaerochaeta sp. (assembly GCA_964588005.1). Taxonomy (GTDB): domain Bacteria; phylum Spirochaetota; class Spirochaetia; order Sphaerochaetales; family Sphaerochaetaceae; genus Sphaerochaeta. The sequence continues at coordinate 25,212 of CAZPOJ010000023.1, read as the reverse complement.
TCCTTGCTCTTTCTTGGTATTCTGTGGAAACAGCTTGCAATAGCGGGTATACTGCCTTGAGGAGGAACGCGTGGCACTGATCCCATTTTACAAACCCACCATACGACGCAAGGATATGGATGCCGTCCTACAGACTATGGTTGACGAGAGGATAGGTCCTGGAGAACGCTCCAGGGAGTTTCTCAAGCAGTTCTGCCTTCTCGTCGGTGCAAAGGAAGGCATTGCCTTGAGAAGCTACGTCGACGCCCTTGTAACCGCTCTGAAGCTCTGCAATGTAGGAGAGGGGAGCCTCGTGGGGGTGAGCATCCTATCTCCCTCGGTCTATGAGGCAGCCCTTGAGAGCTTAGGTGCGAAGGCCATCCTCGGTGATATCGATCCTGAGCATGGGTGTCTCTCCGTTGGTGAAGCGACCCGCCTTGTCTCAGAAGGTGCTTCTGTTCTGCTCGTGCATGAGCCTATGTGCCAAATCCCCTACGGTTGTGATTATCGCCAGCTGGGGGTGAAGGTCATCGAAGATATCAGCCAGAGTCTGGAGAGCACCTATGAGGAGAGCAAGGCAGGTACCTTTGGGGACCTCGTCGTCTGTGCTTTTGAGCAGGATAGCCTCATCTCCACCGGAGGGGGCGCAGCTCTGGTCTTCAACGACCATAGCTATGCTGCTCCCCTGGATCGCCTGTATCAACAGATACGCCCCTATGAGGAGCTTCCGGATATGAATGCCGCCTTAGGCATCATCCAACTGGCAAACCTTCCCCTGCAGATAACCAAAAGGCGGGAGTTCTATGCCATTTTTCGTAAATCCTTGCTGAAAACACCGCATAAGCTCTTTGGTATTGGGAACATTGACTTCGAGCCCAATGGCTACGGTTTTTGTGTTGTGCTGGATTCCAAGGCAGAAGAGGCCATCAAGTTTGCCAACAAGTATCAGGTAAGTGCCAAGAAGACCTTTGAAGGGAGCCTGGGGACCCTCCACAACCAACGCTTTGACCTCTATCCCCATGCAGTACCTCCTCTTCTGCGGGCACTCTCTTTTCCAACCTATCCGTTTCTCAAGCAAGGTGATGTTGAGATGCTGATGAAAGTTATTTCCCATCTTCCCTAAGGAGTATTCATGAAAAAACGCACACTGCACAAGGTGCTCATCATAGCAAACTGGCAAAAGAAAGCCTCCCACGAACTATCTAGCACGATAGCAGCCTATCTTGGCGAGAGGGATATCAGCGCAACCATCTTTCGCACCTGTGAAGCTAATGAAGCTCTTGTAGTGGAAGAGGGAGTCGATCTGGTAATCTGTCTGGGAGGGGACGGCACGGTACTCTACTGTGCCCGGTACCTCCAGGACCTGGGTATCCCCATCCTTGCCATCAACCTGGGCACCTTTGGCTACATCACCGAGATATCCGTCGATGAGTGGCAAGAGGCCATCGACCACTATCTCAAGGGAAGAAACTCCATCAGCCGTCGTCTCATGGTCCGCGTGGCGGTCATGCGAAACGGTAAGCGGGTATTCTCCGGTCATGGCCTCAATGAGATGGTGGTGACTTCCAGCGGCATCAGCAAGGTGATCAATCTCTCGCTCTCCATCGGGCAGACCCATGCAGGCTACTTCAGGGCAGACGGCCTGATCATCGCTACGCCCACCGGCTCCACTGGCTACAGCCTCGCTGCAGGGGGCCCCATCCTTGATGTGGACCTCTCGGCTATGGTGGTCACCCCTGTCAGTCCCTTTACCCTTTCGCACCGACCTCTGGTCATCAGTGGTGAGTCAAAGGTCTCCATCACCATCCATAAGGGCCAGCGTACGGGCCTTATGCTCTCCATCGATGGGCAACAGACCTTTATTTTGGAAGAAGAAGATGTCATTATTGTTGAGAAATCGAGAAGTAAAGCGCTTCTAGTCACAAGCGAAAGGCGTAACTATATAGAAGTAATACGTGACAAACTCAACTGGTCAGGAGGAGGTCTCCATGCTTGAGCGCCTTGAAATTCATCACTATGCCCTCATCGATGATGTAACCATCGACTTTGGTGCGGGCTTCAGCGTCATTACCGGAGAGACGGGAGCCGGCAAGTCCATCATCCTTGGGGCCCTGGCCCTGCTTTTGGGAGAGAAGTCGGATGTGCAGGCTATCAGAAGTGGCTGTGAATCCGCTACGGTCACCGCCACCTTCTTCCTTGGTGAAAATATACCTCCTGTAATCGAGAGGTATCTTGCAGAGAATGCACTCGCCCTTGATGAGGGGTGTCTCCTGCTCTCCAGGACGGTCAAGATCAATGGACGCTCCAGTGCATCCATCCAGGGCAGGGCAGCCACCCGCGGGGACCTGACGCTCCTAGGAGAGGAGCTTTTGGACATCAGCGCCCAGCGCGACCACCAGAGCCTGCTCTCCAGTGCCAACCAGCTCCTGGTCTTGGATGCCTTTGGCAACTGCCACGAGGAGAAGCAAAGGTATCAGCAGCTGTTCAGAGAGGCCCAGGCCCTCTCCCAGGAACGGCAACAACTCAAGAAACGCCTGCTTGAAAGTGTTCGTGAGGCTGAGTTTCTGAAATTTGCCGTCGATGAGATCTCCAAGGCTAATGCCCAGATAGGGGAGGACGATGAGTTGGTCGAAAAGATACGCACCATCTCCTCCTTTGAACAGATCCATGAGAGCCTGAAGATGGCAACAACCCTGCTGCACGGCTCGGATTCAGGATCGAGCCTGCTTGGGAGTCTCCACCAGGCTGGCAAGCAGATAGGCACGGCATCCAAGAGCGATCCCTCCCTCTCTGAGTTCCACCAAAGGCTGGAGAGCGCCTCCATTGAGCTGGAGGACATCTATGAGAGCTTGCGCGACTATCTCTCCTCCATGTCCTTTTCGCAGTTTGAGCTCGACCAGTTGCAAGGCAGGCTTGCCCTCCTGCAGCGGCTCAAGAAAAAGTACGGCCACTCCCTGGAGGCGATGCTCGCCTTCAAAGAGGAAAGTGAAGAGAAGCTCCTACAAAGTGAAATGGGGGAGGATCTCTTGCTGGAACTGGAGAAAAAGCTTGAGCGTACAGAGGCGGCCATGCACAAGGCTGCGACTCTACTAACCGATGCCCGCAAGCGAGCAGCCCTGATCTTGCAAAAGGAGATCGAGGAGACCTTGAGGACCCTGGGCATGAAGCAAGCTCTTTTTACCATCGAGGTACAAGAGGTCCCTCCCTCGGTCAGCGGAGCTGACTCCATAGCCTTTATGATCTGTGCCAACCCGGGCCTTGAGAGCCGTCCCATCAAGGATGTGGCAAGCGGAGGAGAGCTTTCGCGGATCATGCTTGCCTTGAAGACCACGCTCAGTCATCATGACAGGGTGGAGACCCTGGTCTTCGATGAGGTGGATGCAGGCATAGGTGGCAGTGTTGCCCTCTCGGTTGCCAAGCAGCTCAAGCGGTTGAGCAAGAGCCACCAGGTGCTGGTCATCACGCACCTCGCTTCCATAGCCAGTGCAGCCGATGCACACCTTGTCGTTTCCAAGGAGGTCTCAGACGGGATGAGCTTCAGCCATATCCAGCGGGTTGAAGGGGTGAGACGGGAGCAGGAGATTGCTCGCATGCTCAGTGGGGATGAGGCCAGTGAAGTGAGCCTCTTTCATGCAAAACAGATGTTGAACGTTACAAAATAGGAGGTCCAAGATGGTAGAGTGCAAGAAGAGAGAACATGGTTTTTATGTAGGACAGGACCCCAACAACCCCCTCGCAGAGATAACCTACCACCTTCGGGACGAAGAGACGATGGTCATCGACCACACCTTTGTGACAGACAGCTTGCGCGGGCAAGGTGTGGGCGGAATCCTGGTTCACAAGGTGGCTGAGCTTGCCCGAAAGGAGGGCAAGCGGATCATCCCCCTATGCTCCTACGCCAGGCGTGTGATGATACAGAACCCAGACTATCAGGATGTGATCGCTTACGAAGGACCCTAGAAAGAGAGCAAACAGAGAAAACAAGCAAGAAAAACCTCCACGAGCTTTTTGAGAGCTGGTGGAGGTTTTTCAGTCTGGATGAGCAGAGGCTTCTTTTGAAGTCGAAAACCTCTCTAGTTAAGCGATATATCGAAGTTCAACGACTTGCCCAAGGCATTGATGAGGTCAACGTTGGTATCCTTATGGGGCTTCTTTGCCTTGCTCAGGAAGGGATAGACAGCATTCTGAATCTGTGTCAAATCAGGCTGGAAGGAGTGCTGCCTGACTATCTGCAAAAACTCCAGGATGAAACGAATATTCTTGTCATACAAGCCGTGCGCCTGTATCTTCTCAGCAAGGTACGCCATCTCCGCATTAAAGAGCCTTTGAATGATATCCCTGTCGGTAGGTTTCGTATACTTTACATAGAAGCCTATCAGAGTGATAAAGGACTCCTTGTACTCATCCCACAACGGCATGGTCCCGTATTTGAACAAACTCTTCATCGCCCTCAAGCACGAACCTATGTTCTCCTGGTAAAGCGAGCCCATCGGAAGGTAGGGCGTAGCCTTTGCAAGGGATGCATAGTGGTGAATCTCTCGGGCGATTTTCTTGATCTCGGGGCTGCCTAGGCGGCAGATACCGTTATCGATCTGCATGAAGAGCTCATCACGCATCCTGGGCGGAATATCCTCGGTGTCGATGAAATGGCTCTGGATCTCCCCGTTGCGCATATCCCTGAGGCTCAGGGTGTAGGTCAGCTCTGATTTTCCCGGGGCTGGGTCCAGGGCCGTGCACTGATACCTTACCAGGGAGAGCTGGTTGGAGATCTCCAGGATCTGCGTCTTCTCATCCTTGTACTCATACTTTTCCAGCTTGAAGAACCCATAGCTCTCCTTGTGGTCTTCCTTAAGGGCTATCCTGCGGTTAAGTACAAAGTATAGGGTTGCCTCAACTTCGCCCGGTAGGATATCAAGGGCCTTCAGGGCAATATCCTCGCCATCTCCATCCTGCTTGCGGTTTGCCTTGGCAAGCTTGAGATCCCTCAACAGGGAGGCGAGCAGGTCATCCTTGCAAAAACGCTTGTAGAGATTGACCGCCATCAGGGCATAGACAATGTTCTGCTCGGGCTCCAGCCCTGCAAGGTCATTGAAGAACCATCCGCAGCTGGTATAGGCAAAGTGCCTGTACTGCATTCCCAGCAACAACGAGGCGACAGTTGTCCGCTCGTTCTGGTCAAAGGGATAGCTCTTGTTCACCTCTGTAAGGAAATCATCCATACTTTGCAGGTTAGAGATTACCGGACCGAACATCTCAACAAGGTGGCTTGCTTCTAAGGTCCCTGAGAAGATCCGATTCACCTCCGTTTTCAGGCAGGCATCAATCTTCTTGCCCAGGTTGTCGAAGGCTGCTCGCAAAGGAGTTCTCCACTTCTGGTTCCACGAGTCATCGCCTCCGGTATAACAACCGCAATCCTTGTACCATCGTGATACCCCGTGGGAGCATGACCAGCTGGTCCCCTTCTTTGCTTCCCCATCATGGAGGATGGCATGCAAGGTAGCAGGATGTGCTTCCAGGAAGGTAGCGTAGTTGGTAAGCCTGAAATCTGAGCGCTCATGCACTTTCTTTATCAGGGCGGAGAGGGCCATATCCCCGTAAGGTTCGTGGTGGCCGTAAATCTCCCCATCTGTGGCGGTCTGGATGAGCGGCTGCTCCTCCTCGCGCTTGATGGTGAGCAGTCTTGCATAGAGGTTGTCCGCATCGCGCAAAAGGTGCCCGAAGCTGATGCCCTCTGCAAGGCTGGGGTGGTAGAAGAACGCGCTTATGGTCGATCCCTTCGCCCCGGTGAGGATGAAAGGCTTGCCATAGGGGGCACTCTTGCCCTTGAGGTCGATCATCTTGCCATTCTCATCTTCAACACTTTTACACTGCCAGGGGGAGAGGATGACAAACTTCAGGCCGTACTCGCTGAGCAGGTCTATGACCATGGGGTTGATTCCCGTCTCAGGAAGCCACATGCCTTCAGCCTCTCTGCCGAAGCGCAAGGAGAAGTCCTTCAGGCCCCAGACTATCTGGGCCCTGGCCTCCTCCTCTGTGCAGAGGGGGAGCATGGTGTGGTTGAAGGCTTGGGCCATGGCATTGCCATGGCCGAGGCGCGCTATACTTTTCCTATCTGCCTCAATGATGAGCGAGTAGGCATCAGGGTGCTCGCGCATGAGCCAACTGAGGAGGGTAGGGCCGAAGTTGAAGCTGATGAACTCATAGTTGTTGGTCATCGAGAGGATTCGTCTTACCCCCGACAGGTATCGGGAGTGGACATTTGCATTATAACAATCGGAATATATTCTCTCGTTCCAATCAGGATATGGAGCTGCCGAGAGTTGTTTCCCTATTATTCCTGTTCGTGGATTCTCCCTGGGGGGCTGGTAAAAATGCCCGTGGAGAATCAAGTCTGTAGTTTTATTTATCTTATTCATAATTCATGGAAGAGTATATCATAGGAATGAACAGCAATGATAGGTCAAACGATAGGACAAATAGTGATGTTTGTCTTGCCAATTCATCATGTATGGGTGAATATGTGAGAAAGGAGAGCGGGAAATGAGTATACACATAGTTGCCAAGGAAGGAAGTGTCGCCGAAAGCGTACTGCTTCCAGGTGATCCCCTCAGGGCGAAGCACATAGCACAGACCTATCTTAGCGATGTCTTTTGCTATAATGAGATCCGCGGCATGTACGGATATACCGGCTATTGGAAAGGAAACCGTGTCTCGGTGCAAGGCACCGGCATGGGCATGCCATCCTTCTCCATCTATGCCCATGAACTGATAGATGCCTACAAGGTAAAGAGACTGGTGCGGGTGGGAACCTGCGGCACCCTTGATGAGAAGCTCAAGCTCAGGGATATCCTCATCGCCCAGGGAGCAGATACCGATAGTGGCATGAACGCTTCGCGTTTCGGGCTCTATCAGCACGCCCCGACAGCTTCCTTTTCCCTGCTTCAGAAGGCATACACTCATGCCTTGGATGCCAAGGTTGGCTTTCGGGTGGGCAATGTCTTTACCAGTGACCAGTTCTATGATGGAAAAGGTGAGGCCAAGGTCGCCCTTGCCCAGTCGCTGGGGACCCTGGCGGTAGACATGGAGACGTGTGAACTCTACACCCTTGCCCGCCTCAAGGGCGTGGAGGCCCTGACGCTGCTGAGTGTCAGCGATTCGTTGCTCACCGGAGAGCAGATACCCTCAAAAGAGCGCGAAAACACCTTCAATGCTATGATAGACCTCGCTTTGCAGACCCTGTTCGACTAGGAGCCCAACGTGCATGCTGTTGACTAATGGAACTGTTTCTTTTACGATTACCTATCGCAAAGAACACATTCCAGGAGCAAGCATGATTCTGATCAACATTGATTCCTTGTCTACTACAGAACTGCAGTACATCGCAAAGCAAGAAGGGTTGGAGAACTGGCAAACACTAGCTAGAGAAGAGCTCATTGATGAACTTGAGGAAGCTTATGGAGACCAGGACGATGATATCAGTGCCTCAGGGGCAAAGAGCAAGGCCAGTCGCAAGCGCTTTTGTAACGCCTTGACTGATTTTAGAGGCAATATGCAGAGTGTCCAGGGACTTCCGGGGGTGGAAGACCTCCCTGAAGTCTATGCCGAGACTGCCATCCATCTTCTTTTGAGGGACCCAATCTGGGCATACGCCTATTGGTCGCTCTCCCCGGGTACCAAGATCCAGGTCTTTGGGGAAGACCAGGAAAAGGGAGGCTCGCTCTTCTTGCGTGTTTCGTCTGTTTCGTTTCTTACCAAGGAGGAGAAGACCTTTGATATTGCAGTAGGTGTCGATGACACCCAGTGGAGCATCAACCTCCCTGCTATGGGGCACTCCTACAGCGTCGCCCTCTGCTACAAGAATAAGAAAGGCCTGGAGATGTCGCTTGCCGAGAGCAAGAGTGTCTCCACCTACCCCTCATACTGGGCCGACCATTACGATGAGATGGCCATAGATCCCGATCTATTCAATGTCCATTTTTCCTCCCTTGTCACCAAGGAAGGGGAGATAGTCGACAACGTCGTGCTGCAGGAAATAGCACAGACCTTAAGCGGAGGTGTGCTGTAATGTCAAAAAAATCTGTAGCCTTTATTCTCAATCTTCATCTTCCTTATGTGCGTCACCTGGAGTACCCACGCTTCCTGGAGGAGGATTGGCTGTTTGAATCCATCTCCGAGAGCTACCTTCCCATGCTGCGCATGTTCTACAAACTGCGCGAGGAGAAGGTTCCCTACAACCTCACCGTAAGCATATCTCCCACCATCATGTGCATGCTCACCGACGAGGCTCTGCAGAACAGGTTCAACGCCTATCTCGAGCTGCATCGCGAGCTTGGGGAGAAAGAGGTTGTACGCTGCGCCGCCGAACAGCCTGAATTCCTGGAGATGGCAGAGTTCTACCTTGAACAGCTAAAGCAAAACCTCACCGATTTCAACGACCTCTATAGGGGACACATCCTCGAAGGATTCAAAAGCCTTGAGACCAGTGGACACCTTGAACTCATAACCACTGCAGCAACCCATGCATTCCTACCCCTCTACCAGGAGTATCCGACTGCCATCAACGCTCAGGTCGAACTCGCCGTGCAGTCCTTCCTCACCACCTTCGGGCACCTGCCCAAGGGGTTCTGGCTTCCTGAGTGCGGCTACTACCCCGGTCTTGAGGAGACGCTCAAGTACCACGGGATAAGCTGGTTCCAGGTTGCGAGCCAGAGCATGCTGCTCTCCCCTGATAAAGTCCTCTATGGCGACTACCGCCCCATCCGCTGCCCCAACGGGGTCGCTGCCTTCCCTAGGGATTATCAGGCGACAAGCCTAGTCTGGTCGAACACTAGCGGCTACCCCTGCGACCGCGCCTACCGCGAGTTCTACCGGGATATCGGGTATGACCTGCCCATGGAGTACATCGGCGAGTATATCCACCAGCCTGAAGTGCGTGTTTTTACCGGCTTCAAGTATTGGGCCATCACAGGCAATACCGACCAGAAACACCCCTACAATCGTTCGGCAGCACAGAAAAAAATAGTCGAGCATGCACATAACTTCCTGTATAACCTCAAGAAGAAGGGTGATACCCTCTCTGCCTCTATGGGCAAGGATCCCCTGTACACCCTCGGCTTTGATGCAGAACTTTTTGGGCACTGGTGGTTTGAGGGCGTCGACTGGCTTGAGCAGGTGCTCACCCTCAGTGCCAAAGAGGAAGAGGAGGTGACGCTCGTCACTCCCTCAGCCTTCCTGGCAAAGGAAGGGGAGACTCTTCAGACAGCCCGGCCTGCTTTCTCCTCCTGGGGACAGGGTGGGTATAGCGCGGTCTGGCTTGACGGCAAGAATGCCTGGACATACCGCCATATCCACAAGTCCATCGAGAGGATGGAAGAGCTTGCGGCTCGCTTCAGCGACCAGGTAAGCCTGAAGCAGCGCTTCCTCAACCAGGCAGCTCGTGAAGTGCTGCTCTCCATGGCCAGTGACTGGCCCTTTATCCTTTACAACAACACCAGCAGTGAGTATGCCCACAAGCGCCTGACCGACCACTTGCGTAACTTCAACGTAGTCTACGGAAACATGTGCAAGAACGCAGTGAACACCGAATGGCTGGTCAAGGCTGAGAAGCGTGACATCATCTTCCCTGATATTGATTACAACATCTTCAATCCCGAGCGATAAAGAGTACTAACACTAAATCTACACCCCCCTTCTTTTCAGGAGGGGATTTTTTTGGACAAAAATTGTAAAAAACGAGTCATAGAGTAACACCTGTTAAGCGATAATCCTCCTAACTACCCATCTCAGTAAGAATAAGGTCAAACCTCTGGTTGTATTGTGAGCGTAAGAAGAGTACATTAATGGTAGGATGTGGGAAGAAATCATAATTAAAGTATGTTTTTAGGAGAGAGGTGGGAAATGTTGACTGGTGAATTTTACAACACCATAGACGATAAAGGAAGAATCCTCATCCCTTCACGCCTGCGCAGCGCCTTGGAAGCCGACTCCCTCTACGTGACACGTGGATTGGAAACGTGTCTATGGCTTATGCTTCCTTCGCAATTCGAAGCGCTGAAACATATGATCGTCGATGGCCCGGGTGCCATGTTCGATCGCAAGATGCGTAATTTGCAGCGGGGCATGATAGCTCCTGCCCAGCTGTGTGAGATAGACAAGGTAGGGAGGATCAACATCCCTATCAAGCTACGCGAAAGCGTGAACCTCGTCGTTCGTGAGGAGAGCGTGCTCTTGGGCACGGGCAACTACCTGGAGCTGTGGAACAAGAATGAGTACGAGACGTATATGGATGCGAGCAATGCCGAGTTCCTGGATTCAGCCCAGGCGCTCAGCGATATGATCAGGGAGAAACAGTGATGGAGTATGTGCACTATTCGGTAATGAGACAGGAGGTCCTTGAGTATCTCAAGCCCCCTTTGGACAGGGAAGCCTACATGGTCGACGCAACCTGTGGGGAGGGCGGGCATACCCATCTCTTTCTTTCCACCTATGAGAACTTGCACGTCACCGGTCTTGACCGGGATACCACTATCCAGGCAAAGGCAATTGAACGCATGCAGGAGTTTGGCTCCCGCTTTACCCCGAGGAACATCTGGTTTGACGAGTTCTTTGCCGAGTATGACGGCCCTGCCCTTGATCTGGTGCTTTTTGACCTCGGCATCTCCTCTTTTCATTATGAGGAGTCCGAGCGTGGCTTCTCCTTCAAGCGCGGGGAACTGCTGGATATGCGCCTGGATGAAGACGCTCCCATCAGTGCCCTGGACGTGGTCAATGGCTACCAGGAGGAACGCCTGGCCAACGTGATCTTCCAATTTGGCGAGGAGCGCTACTCGCGCAGGATAGCCCGTGCAATTGTCGAGAAGCGAAAAGTGGGGAGGATCACACAAAGCGATGAGCTTGCCTCCATCATATACAAGGCTGTCCCCCCAGGGTACCGCTATGGGCGCATCCACCCGGCAACCCGTTCCTTCCAGGCGATCCGCATAGAGGTCAACAGGGAGCTGGACAGGATCGAGCCCGCCATCGGGGGGGCTATCGATGCCCTAGGCAGTGGGGGCAGGCTTGCGGTGATCAGCTTCCACTCGCTGGAGGACCGCAGGGTGAAATGGTTCTTCAAAGGGTTGGGCGAAGGCGACGCCCCAACCATCAAGATATTGACAAAGAAACCCTTGATACCCACAGACGCCGAAAGTGGGGAGAATCCCCCCAGCCGCAGTGCGAAGTTGAGGATTATCGAAAAAATCTAAGAGTTTGGAGCAGTGATATGGAACAAGATTGGTTTACCTCTGATCGTCAGGACATGCACAAGGCTCGAAGCCACAACGTGATACGAATGAGCCATGCAACTGTCTTGCTTATGCTGCTTGCCATCATGGCAAGCATGCTCGTCCCTGTCTGGCAAAGCGCTGTGAACAGGTCCCTGGAAGTGGAGTACAGGACGCTCAGCTCGTCGCTGAAGACCCTGGAGGAGCAGCAGAGGCTGCTTCGTTCCCAGATAGCACAGAAAAAGATGCCTGAAGCTGTTACCGAGGGGGCCTGGAGAGAGAGCCTGCTTCTGCAGCAGATTGATCCGCAATCGCTTGTGATGGTCGGTAGGAGGCCCTGATGGCAAGAAGGGGGGGCTTTTCCAATCAACGCTACTCGCTAGCAAAAGTTGCCGCCATGTGCGGTGGCCTTGTTGTGAGCCCTCATGACAGGATTGTTGAGGATGTCCAGATAGACTCGCGGCAGTGCTCGGTCAATTCGCTCTTCTTCGCCCTTGCAGGCAGTCGCGAACATGGCATCGCCTATGTCGGTGATGCGGCAAAGGCCGGGTGCAGTGCTGTGGTGGTCCCCGTCTCGGAGAAGGGGCGCGCCATCGCGCTGACGCGCCCCTATAGGTGCTCTGTCATCCTTGTACCCGATCCCTTGGTTGCACTAGAGAGCCTTGCACGCGAATACCGCAAGAGACTGCCACGCGTCACTAGCGTCGGCATAAGCGGCAGCTGTGGAAAAAGCACCACCAAGGAGGCCCTCGCCTCCATAGCCGCTACGTTAGGCAAGACCATCAAGACCCCGGGCAACTTCAATAGTGAAATAGGACTCTCCTTGAGCATCCTCCTTCTTGAGGACGATACTGAGTACGGTATCTTTGAACTGGGCATCGACCATGTAGGGGAGATGGAGAGGATGGTGGAGATGCTCTGTCCGGATATAGGGCTATTGACCAATATAGGCACCGCCCATCTTGAGAAATTTGAAAGTCGCCTGACAATCCTCGAAGAGAAAGGCAAGCTCTTCCATCCCGGTATGCAGATGGGCTTTGTCTCCGACGACTGCCCCTACACAGCAATCCTTGAGGAACGTTCCCGCCTCAAGCTGCACCCTTACGGCCTTTCGGACATCCAGGCGGTGGACCGGGGCCTGGATGGGTGGGACCTCGTCTTTGAAGGGGAGCGCTTCCATATCGCTTGCATCGGGTCACACTTATTGCGTGATGTGATGGGAGCCATACAGGTAGGAGTCGCCCTAGGGGCCACCAAATTGGATATCGCAGAAGCCTTGGAGGGGTTTACGCCGCTACAGGGGCGCTCTTTTGTCCATAAGAGTGGGGTCACCATCATAGACGACTCCTATAATGCAAGCCCTGAGTCTACCTCCTCCATTCTGGACTACCTCAAGACGTTAGAGTGGGACGGGGAGAAGAAGATTGTCCTTGGACCCATGAAGGAGTTAGGCCTGGAGAGTAAAGATGCCCACTCCCTGGTTGCCAGACAGCTTTATACCTCAGAGCTGGGCTCGGCATATCTGTATGGCGACGAGATGAAGGGCGCCTACGACCTCTTGAAGCGAAGAGGGTACTCAAGGCCCCTCTTCTACACCGATGATTTTAGGGAACTGGAACACCGTCTGGTCAAGAAGAGTCGGAAAGGAGACCTCTTTCTTCTCAAGGCCTCAAGAAGCGTGGCCATGGAGCGGTTGATACCCGCCCTGAGCCAGATGGAATAGGGGGGGGTGGAGATGCAACTCTTGGCAATGGCCCTGGCCTTTGGCCTGACACTCATCATCTCAGCTCTCCTGCTCAGGTACGCTCCCAAGATCCAAGTAGCCATAAAGCCCGAGCTTGAAGAGGTGCAGGGCAAGAAGAGGGGTACCCCTTCGGTGGGAGGCTTTGCCTTTATCCTGGGCACCTCACTGAGTACCCTTGCATTTCCCAACCGGTTTGACCGTGGGGTCATCTTCCCCCTGCTCAGCCTGGTCCTGTTCGGTCTTGTAGGCCTGGTCGACGATCTTGCCAAGATACGTAAAAACGAGAGCGACGGCATATCGTGGGTGGCCAAGCTCCTTTTGCAAGCGGTGGCCGCCTCCATCCTGCTCCTTTTTCTTGCCTCCGACAAAGCTTTCAGCTTGCGCTCTCCTTTGGGCGTGCTCTCCTACCTCCTAGCCCTCCTGTACATCCTGTACTTTGTCAATGCGGTGAACATCACCGACGGTCTTGATGCCCTGGCAGCAGGGTCGGCTCTGCCCTTGCTCATGCTGCTCGCCTTTCTCTCCATGAGGAGGGGGGGCGCATACTCACCGGCTCTGATCGGCTCCATCCTGGCCTTTCTGCTGTTCAACAAGAAACCAGCCAGGTATTTCATGGGAGACTGCGGCAGTCACGCCCTCGGTGGCTATATCGCCGTATCTGCTCTCCTGCTCAATGCCGAGCTGCTGCTGCTGGTAGCCAGTGGCCTCTTCCTGGTGGAGTTTTTCTCCAGCCTGATCCAGATCATAGCGATCAGGAGCACAGGCAAGGGGGTCTTCTCCATAGCTCCGCTCCATCACGCCCTTGAGCGCAAGGGCGTGAAAGAGCAGAGGATAGTGTACAGCTTCACCCTGGTCTCCTGGTTGTGCTCGCTGGTGGGCTCTCTGCTGTTCCTTGGAACAAGGTGGTAGCCGATGATAGAAACAGAGCATTCCTATGATGACTGGACCCACACCTATGCAAGTCCTTCCCAGGATAAGAGAGAAGGGGGGGCAAGGAGTTTTACCTTCCTGTGTGTGGTGGTCTGTCTCACCTCCTTTGGCCTGATCATGCTCTACAGCGCCTCCTACCACGAGGCCTTGAGCCACAACCTTCCCCATTACTACTTTTTCCAGCGCCAGATGGTGTTTGTCATCCTAGCCTTGGTTTGTTCGGTAGTAATCCGCTACATGCCCCTCTCCTGGTTCAAATATCTCGCTATACCTACGGTCCTGTTCTGCTTTGTCCTGATGGCCCTGACACTTTTTACCCCCCTGGGGCAGGAGCGCCTGGGAAGCCGCAGATGGCTGCAGGTCGGCCGTCTTCCCTCCCTCCAGCCTTCTGAACTGGTAAAAGTGGGGACGATTCTCCTGTTCTCCCTCTTTTTCAGTAAAACGGGGGAGGCCACCTTTGGAAAGCGGTTTGGCATTCCCCTTGTGGTGGGCATACTTTTTGCCGCCATGATCTTGCTGCAGCGAGACTACTCCACCACCATCCTCTACCTAGGGCTCTGTGTTGCCCTGTTCATGGTAGGGGGGATGAAGGTCTCCACCTTGTTGCTGGGTTTCGCCTTCGGCATCGTGCCGACTGTGATGCTGATGCTGTCGCAAAGCTACCGTGTAAAGCGGGTCTTCTCCTTTTTCTTCTCGCAAGTCGACCAGGGGGGCATCAACTACCAGGTGACCAACTCCCTTAAGGCGATCGGGTCAGGGGGGCTCTTTGGGGTGGGCATGGGAAAAGGTGTCTACAAGCTTGGTCTCATCCCCGAGGTCCAAAGTGACTTCATTTTTGCCTCCATCTGCGAGGAGGTCGGGTTTGTAGGGGTCAGTTTCATCCTGCTTCTTTTTGCCCTGTACGCCATCCTTGGCTACAAGGCCTACAGCAAGATGCTGGGAGTCGACCGCTTTCTCTCCTTCACCGCATTTGGCATAACGACCATGATCTTGTTGCAGGCGATCATCAATATAGCGGTGGTTACCGGCATGCTGCCCCCGACAGGCATACCCCTGCCGTTTTTCAGCCAGGGGGGGACCAACCTTTTTGTGGTTATTTGCCTATCGACCCTGCTCTATAGGATTTTGCTTATCTCCCAAAAGGATACTTCTTTTGATGATGGGGAGGAACAAGCGTGAAAGGCGGGCGTGTCGAGCTGACGATAGTAGCAATTCTGGTGGTGGTGCTCCTCCCCCTTGTCTATTGTGCCCTATCGCATGTACCCTATCTCTACGTGGATTCGATACAACTGACTATCACCGGCGAGGGTTCCAAGCCACCTCATGCGCTGAAGAGCACCCTTTCCTCTTTTAGGGGAAAGTCCCTTGTCTCGCTCTGGCCGAGGAAGGTCACCCGAGAGCTCGAGGGCCTTGCCCTGGTTGAATCAGCAAGGGTTAAAAAGAGCTTTCCCTCGACCTTGGTAGTGGAGACGACCCTGGTCGCTACCCCGGCCCTTGTCAGGGGCCTGGGCAGCGAGGAGGAGCTTCTTGGTGCCTATGTCGTACGTGGCTCCTCCTTGCTCCCGCTGCTACCTGAGGACTGGTCCTTGTTTGAGAAGAGTACTCTTGTAGTGGAAATTCCTATCGTCTATGCACAGGCGATGGAGAAATATGGCATTGACGCTCTTTTTAGCGAGGTAATGGAGCTTGTGGCCTCACTTGAAGGAAATAGTACCTTGATAACTCGTATAAAATACGATAATAATAGCAGTAACAGCTTTGGAAAGATGATATTGGAACTCGCTACTTTACGTGCCCAGATCTGGTTGTGGGAGTCTGTCTCCTCTGACCAGGTCAGCCAGGCCATACAGCTGGTCCAGGAGGACCAGAGGCAGTCACTCTCTTTCCTCAGTTCGCAGACGAAGCGCTACGACCTCTACCAGGGGGCGATGGTGCGCAGAAATTAGGACAGTCCATAAGGGGGTTGTGTCAATGGCAGGTGATAAAATGCTGATGGGGCTGGATATAGGTTCAAGCCGAACCAGGTGTGTAATCGGTTCGATGAGCCGGGAAGGCCTGCTTACGGTCGACAGCATCTGCGAACGCCCCAGTGAAGGGGTACGGGCAGGAACGATCGTAAATATAGAACAGACCCTGAAGACCATCCAGTCTGTCGTCAATGAGGCGGAGTTACAGGCAGGGGCAGAGATCTCTGAGGTGATCATCGGCATCGGAGGCGAGCACATCATAGGGATTGCAAGTACCGGGGTGGTGGGCATCAACAGCAAGGACCAGGAGATCAAGCGCGAGGACATCTTTCGCTCCCTGGAAGTTGCGCGGGCTTTTGAACTTCCCCAGGACAGGGAGATCCTCCACACCTTGGTCCAGGACTTCCAGATAGATTCGCAGACAGGGATCAAGGATCCCATCGACATGCTCGGCCACCGCCTGGAGAGCAGGGTGCTCATAGTAACCGCCTCCTCGGCCATCTGCCAGAACGAGCGCAAGTGCATACAGCGTTCGGGTTTGGGGGTGCAGCGTCTGGTTTTGCAGAGCCTTGCAGACTCGGAGGTGGTGCTCAGCTCCGAGGAGAAGGAGATGGGGACCATCCTCATCAACATAGGAAGCGGCATCACCGACATCATCGCCTACTCCAAGGGCTCACCGGTGTATACCGGGGGGGTGAACCTGGGAGGAGAGGCGGTAACAGGGGATATAGCATACATCCTGAACAAGACCCGCGCTGTAGCTGAGCAGATCAAGTGCGAGTTTGGACACAGCTATGTACCTTCGGTATCGGGTGAGGAAATGGTGATCATCCCCCAGGTAGGCGGACTGCCTGCAATACGGATGCCCAAGAAGGAGCTGAGCAAGGTTATCGAACCGCGCATGGCAGAGATCTTCTCCCGCTTGCAAAATGACCTGGAAAAGGCAAATATCCAGGGTGGATTTGGAGGTGGGGTAGTGCTTGTAGGCGGAGGAGCCCTGTTAGGCGGGGTCACCGAGCTTGCCAGCGAAATCTTCCGCCTCCCAGCCCGCATGGGATTTCCCGAGGCTATAGGGGGTCTTGACCGCTCCTATATCAGCCCGATGTACACCACTGTATTGGGACTGCTCAAAAGTGAGTCCAAGAAGGTCAAGGAGGTCTCTCCCAAAGGCAGGGCCCACAAGGGCCGCCCCCGGGGTAAGGAAAGTAGTGCGGCTTCTCGGGTCAAGAGTTTCTTCAGGACGTTGTTTTAGATTATAAGAGCCTTTCGGCAAAGGATTTAGATATGGATTTCGGAATGTTTGAAGTGGAAGACATGGTACATGACGAGCAGGCATCGGCCACGGTAATCAAAGTTATCGGCGTCGGCGGTGCTGGGGGCAATGCGGTCAACCGCATGATCGCAAGCGGCCTGAAGAAAGTGCACTTTGTTGCACTGAATACCGATGTGCAGGCTCTGCAGCGCTCCAATGCCCAGGTGAGGATACCCATAGGCAAGGAGCTCACCGGAGGCCTGGGTGCCGGGGGTATCCCCGAGGTGGGGGAGAAGGCCGCCCAGGAGAGCAAGGAGGATATCCGTCGAGAGATGGAGGATGCCGACATGGTCTTCATCACAGCGGGGATGGGAGGGGGCACTGGAACCGGGGCCGCCTCTGTCGTTGCTGAGATAGCGAAAAGCTGCAACGCCCTGACGGTGGCGGTGGTAACCACCCCGTTTGCATTCGAGGGAAAGAAGAAGCTCGCCCTCGCGCAGGCCGGTATCGAGAAGCTGCGCAAGCAGGTCGATACCCTGATCATCATCCCCAACCAGTACCTCCTGAAGGTGGTGGAGAACAACACCCCGATCAAGCAGGCCTTCCTGATGGCCGACGAGGTGCTCTACATGGGTGTGCAGGGCATAAGTGAGCTCATCACCGAGCCCGGGGAGATCAACATCGACTTTGCCGACGTGCGTACGGTCATGAAGGGCAAAGGTGATGCCTTGATGGGCATAGGCTTTGGCGAAGGATCCAACCGCGCTGTCGATGCAGCGAGGCAGGCGGTGAGCAACCCGCTCTTGGAGAACGCCTCCATTGAGGGTGCAACGAGCGTCTTGGTCAACCTCTCAGGCAGTGATACCCTCACCTTGCAGGAGTATCAGGATGTGGTTGAGATCATCACCGAAAAATGTGCTGAGGATGCCCTTATCATAGCGGGTCAGGCCTTTAATCCAGAACTGGGTGACAGAATCAAGGTCACTGTCGTTGCAACGGGCTTTGAGCGCCGCCCCGATGTCTTTGGAAGCGAAGTATCGGAAATGGATATGCTCAAACGTCGCTTCTCCACTCCTGCAAAGGGTGAGGAGAGTGCACAAGGAGAGGTTGCTGCCAAGGAAGATCTTGATGCAGGCTCCATACAGGTGAACCGCTGGCAGGACTTGCAAAAGCAGATCAAGAAGATCCCCCCAGGCAAGGGTGATGACTACTCCATACCTGCAGTCCTTCGCTACACCAGAAAATCTGAAGAGAGCTGAGGGTGTCAGGGGAGACCGACCAGGCTCTGCTTGAGGAGTATGCCGATTACCTCTTGCTGGAGCGACGCCTCTCAAGGGCTACCATCGAAGTCTATATCCAGGAGGTCGGCTTCTTCTTTGCAAGCCTAGAAGAGCGCATCGAGGATATACAGCCTTCCGGCGTAGAACGCTACTTGGTCACCTCAGCCAAGGAGCGCTCGCTTAATGAGCGCACAGTGGCAAGGAACATCTCTGCCCTGCGCTCTTTTTTCGTCTACCTGCAAAAGGAGCGGATCCGCCAGGACAACCCCCTTGAACAGATAACCTCCCAACGAAGGCCTCCTGATGCCCCGACCTTCTTCACCTTGGAGGAGGTAGAGCTCATCTTGGCCTCCATCGGCGAGGATACCCTGCTCAGCAGGCGGGACCAGACCATATTCGAACTGATATACTCGTGCGGGTTGCGCATAAGTGAGGCGTGCGACCTCAAGGTAGGCGATTACACCAAAGGGACCTTGAGGGTCCTGGGCAAGCGCAACACCATGCGCCTGGTCCCCGTAGGGGAAGTGGCGAGTTCTGCTCTGAAGCTCTACCTCGCAGAGGTCAGGCCGGCTTTGGTAAAGGCGCGTGCAACAGAGCAGGCTCTCTTTGTCGGCAGACGGGGCAAGAAGCTCACCCGCCAGGGAATCTACAAGCGTTTCCAGCTCTATGCAAAGCCCTTGGGCTTGGAGGGCAAGGTGCACACCCTGCGCCACAGCTTTGCAACCCACCTGCTTGCAGGAGGTGCGGACCTGCGCAGTGTCCAGGAACTGCTTGGCCACAGCGATATCCAGACGACCCAGATATACACCCACATAGAGACCAGCAGCCTCAGGCGCGCCTATGACACCTACCATACCCTGGAGGAAGAACAAAGCTGATGCACATCCTTTTTATACTCTGTCCCATCATAGCGGTGGGTTCCCTCATCGATGCCATAGCTGGAGGAGGGGGTCTGATAACCCTCACAGCCTACGTTGCAGTGGGCCTTCCTCCCCAGATGGCCCTGGGCAACAACAAGTTTGCAGCGGCAAGCGGGACAACCATCGCATGCTTCCGTTATATCAAGGGGGACCAGGTCGACTGGAAGGTAGGGACCATCGCCATTATCTTCTCCTTGGCAGGATCGAGTGTAGGAGCCGCCCTTGCCACTCGCTTCGCCGACCTCTACCTCTCCTACCTGTTGATATTCCTGGTCCCCCTCATAGCAGTGTTTATCCTGCTCAAGCCTGACTTCGGACAGGCCAAGGCGATGGATGCCAAGTACTCCATCCCTCTGTCTGCCCTTACAGGACTCGTAATCGGTGCATATGACGGCTTTTTCGGGCCGGGAACGGGGATGTTTCTTACCATCATCTTCACCTCGGTCATCGGCTTGGACCTGCTCAGGTCTGTCGGGACCGCCAAGGTGGTGAACCTTGCCTCCAATGTGGCTGCCCTCGCTACCTTTGTCAGGTTCGGCAATATAGACTACTCCATAGCCATCCCCTGTGCCCTCAGCGCCATCGTAGGGGGGTATATAGGCAGCGGGCTCGCCCTACGCGGCGGGGTGAAGGTCATCAAGGCGGTTATGCTGTTGGTGCTCACCCTCTTGCTGCTGAAGGTCGTCTCCTCCACCTTCAATCTGTTTTGAAGCAACAAGGACAGTCCTGTCCCTTAGGGGTGTATGAAACTATCCCTACTGCTCGCCATCTCCCTGTTGCCCCTCACCGGCCCTGAGAAGCTCGCCTTTGCCAGGGGGAACCCCGGCTCGCGCGAGATACAACAGAGATTCCCCCAACACTGGCACCCAGAGAGGGTCGCCAGGATGCAGGATTTTCTCTCACCTAGGAACAAGGGGCACAACCACGTGGTCTTTTTGGGGATGGAGGAGTATCCCCCTCTGTTGGCAGAGGAGGAGAATCCTCCCTTCAGGCTCCTGTATAGGGGAAGACTCCCCCACAAGGGAGAGCCGATGATCTCCCTTGTGGGGACTCGCAAGGCGGACCTTGGAGGTGAGAGTGCTTCCTATACCCTTGCCCTTGAGGCCGGGGCAAATGGGGTGTCGGTGGTGACCAGTCACAGCCACGGCATAGACCGGGCCGCCCTCTACGCCCTCAGTGACGGCTCCTTCACCGGCTTTGTTCCCTGTGACTGCGGTCTTGCCACCCCTAGGATCATGAACAACCCCCTTCTTGGGAAGATGAACCTCATCTCCGCCTTTGAACCCGATGATGCCCCTCTTCGCTATAGGTGTCTGTCTCGCAACGTCCTCACAACTGCTCTCTCCCCCCTATTGGTGGTAGTCCAGGCTCCTTTGCCCTCAGGGGCGTTGCACTGCGCTTCCCTTGCCTTGGATATGGGGCGCGAGGTGGTGGTGCACCAAAAGGGGGTAGGCGCACACCCCTGGTGTGCAGGGACAAGGCTGCTGGCAGAGGAGGGGGCTCCAGTGGTGGACTCCTACGCTGAGATAGCGCAAGCCCTGGAGTACCCCCAAGGCTGGAGGGCCGTAGCGCCCACCTTTGACGGTCCGCTATACCGGTATGGCTCTTCATGCTATAGTCTAAGCTATGGAACATGATGATCAAGAGGCAGTGGAAGCTTTTCTTGCCTATCACCGACATATCAAGGGATCAAGTGAGCACACCATCACCGCATATGCATCCGATCTTGGTAAGCTCCTCCTGTTTTTACAGGGGATCGAGTGCTCTTTGTTGGAGATGGCTGCCCCTGATGGGCGCCTCTATGTTCGTCATATCACCACAGAACAGCAGTACAGCGAGGCCACTATCAACAGGATGCTCAGCAGTGCCCGTTCGTTCTTCTCCTATGCCCTGAGAAATAATTTGGTAGAGGTGAACCCCTTCTCCCTGATCTCCCTGAAAAAGAGCAGGTCCTCCTTGCCCTCTGTACTGACTGCACAGGAGGTGGTGGCTCTTCTTAGCCTCAGCTATGAGGACTTCCCCTCCACCAGGAATATGCTGCTGTTTTCCTTGCTCTACGATACGGGCTGCCGTATCAGCGAGATGCTCGCTGTCACAGAAGGGGATGTCCAGAACAAGGAGAAGCAGATCCGAGTGGTGGGCAAGGGCAAGAGCGTGCGGTATGTCTTCTTTACCAAGAGGACGCAGGAGCTGCTTCGCCACTATCTTTCGTTGAAGCACTCCCTTTTTGGCCCGACCGGGCGATTGTTTTGTGCAGATTCAGGAAAACAGTTGCCGCAAAGCACCGTTGGTAGTATTTTTGCTAGGTATAGGCAAATTCTTGGGTGGCAGAAGAGTTTTACTCCGCACGTGTTGCGGCATTCCTACGCTACCCATTTGCTTGACAATGGGGCGGATATCCGCTTGGTGCAGGAACTGCTTGGACATGCAAGCATCTCCACCACCCAGATATACACCCATGTATCACAGAAGCGGCTGGCCAAGGTCTACACCTCGTGTCACCCGCATGGAAGGAAAATAGAATGATTGGTTTTAAAGGTACGACAATAGTCGCTGTCCGAAAGGATGGAAAGGTAGCCATAGCCGGAGACGGCCAGGTAACCGCTGGAAATACGATTCTCAAGTCAAATGCACACAAGGTGAGAACCCTGTTTGACGGAAAGGTCATCACGGGGTTCGCAGGGACCACCGCTGATGCCTTTACCCTGTTCGAACTGTTTGAGGTAAAGCTGAAGCAGTACAACGGGGACCTTACCCGCTCGGCAGTGGAACTTGCCAAGCAGTGGAGAACCGACAGGCAGCTGCGCCAGCTGGAAGCTATGTTGCTCGTCAGTGACGGTACCAAGCTATTTCTCATCAACGGGGCAGGGGATGTCGTTGACCCTGAAAGGGACGCCATAGGGATAGGAAGCGGAGGCAACTTTGCCCTCGCTGCCGCTTTGGCCTACCTGGAAGCAGCTCCTGGGCTCTCAGCTCGGGAGATCGCCGTCAAGAGTGTGGAGATAGCTGCCAAACTCTGCATCTATACCGACGACTCAATCGTCGTCAAGGAACTATAACAGCATGCCATATAGCGTAACAATGAAACTCGATGAGATGAAACCAAAACAGATCGTTGAGGAACTGGATAAATATATTATTGGACAGGACAAGGCCAAGCGTACCATAGCTGTGGCCATCCGCACCCGTACAAGACGCAAGCGCCTCCCGGAAGCTATCCGCGATGAAGTGTCTCCCAAGAACATCATCATGATAGGACCCACCGGGGTAGGAAAGACTGAGATAGCGCGTCGTATCGCCAAGCTCTCCAACGCACCCTTTATCAAGGTCGAGGTGACCAAGTACACCGAGGTCGGTTATGTCGGACGCGATGTCGAGTCTATCATCCGAGATTTGATGAGCATCGCCATCCAGCAGGTAAAGACCGAGATGGCGGAGGCACAGATTGAGAAGGTCGCCGCTCGTGTAGAGGAGAGGTTGCTTGACCTCCTGCTCCCTTCTGGGGGCAAGGAATCCAAGACGGTCAACGAGAAGGATATCATTCAAGTTGAAACTCCCTATGCCGACAGCAAGCAGGCAACGCGGGAGAAGTTCCGTAAAATGCTCGCAGAAGGCAAGTTCGATGATCGTGAAGTCGAGGTAAAGGTTCAGAACCGCAAGAAGATAGGGATTGAAGTGATGGGGCAGGCAAACATGGATGATCTGCAGGATGCCATGCAGAGCCTTGGTTCCATCTTTGGTGGGGCAAATGCCCATGTGCGCAAGCTCACCATCAAGCGGGCTCGGGAGATCTTCACCGAAGAGGAGACCGACAAGGCTGTAGACACCGACCGCGCCGTCGATGAGGCCAAGGAGCGTGTCGAGCAGATGGGTATTGTCTTCCTTGATGAGATAGACAAGGTTGCCAATACCGGAAGGTCCTCTTCCGGCGGTCCTGATGTATCCCGTGAAGGGGTGCAGCGCGACATCCTTCCCATCGTGGAAGGCACCAGCGTAGCGACCAAGTGGGGAGTCATAGACACCACCCACATCCTCTTCATAGCCAGTGGGGCCTTCCATGTCTCTAAACCCAGTGACCTGATCCCCGAACTGCAGGGGCGCTTCCCCTTGCGTGTTGAGCTGAATGACCTTTCTGCCAATGATTTCTACAGGATCCTCACCGAACCTGCAAATGCGCTTACGATGCAGTACAAGGAGTTGCTCAAGACCGAAGGGGTCACCATCACCTTTACAGACGAGGCCATCAGGCGCATGAGCGATATTGCCTATGAGGTGAACGCCACCAATGACAATATCGGTGCAAGAAGACTGTTCACCATCATGGAGACCTTGCTTGAGGAACTCTCCTTCAGTGCGGATGAACTCAGCGGACAGGAGATCGTCATAACAGCAGAGTATGTTAACGAGCGCCTTGGGGATGTGATACAGAACCAGGACCTTTCCAAGTTTATTCTCTAACAAGGAGCTACTGTGGATTTCATCACCCTTGATGCACAAGATTATGAGACTGCACTCCTAGAGGCCCGTACAGCGTACGGTGCCTCTGTGCGGGTGCATACCCGTAAGGATTACCTTGTCCAGAAAGGATTGAAACAGAGGAGACGGTGTACCATCACCTTCTACCTGGTCAAAGAGAAAGAGGCCATACCAGAAGAGCAAGGGCCAGAACTCTCCATAGAAGGACAGGACCACCAACAAAAGCTGTTGGCCACCCTGCTTGAGGCGAACGACTTTGCTGAAGAGTACGTCAGGGAAGCGACCTCAGCCCTCCTATCCGACAAACAGTACGCAACCCTCCGTGAGCTGGAGATTGCCCTTCTGGAGTACATTATAGAGGCGGTATCCTTCAGTCATGGCCAATATGCCAATCCCAAGCAATTCTTTGTCCTCCTGGGGCCCACCGGGGTGGGCAAGACCACCACGGTGGTAAAGATGGCGATGTTCTACCGGGAAAACTTGTACAAAACCCCAGAAGAGAAGGTTGCCCTGCTATCGCTGGACTCCTACAGGACTGGAGCGAAGGACCAGATAGAGCACTTCGCCAAGGACTTTGGCCTTGACCTCTTCTATGCACAAGGTGAAGAGGAGCTCTCGGCCCTGCTGCCCACCTTGGCTACCTACTCCCTGGTCCTGGTGGACACCATGGGAAAGAGTGCAAACCAAGGCGAGCTCTCCCTCCATCTGAAAAGCCTGTTGATGCTTCTACCCCAAGACAAATGCTCCTATGCCCTGGGCATCAGTGCCTCCCATAAGAGCCGGGACCTTGATAGGTTTATCAAGCTCTTCTCATCCTACACCCTGGAATCTTTGGTGGTGACCAAGCTCGACGAAACCGAAGACATCGGCAACGTCCTCAGTGCAAGCAAGAAGAGCAAGCTTCCCTTGCTATTTTTCACCAACGGCCAGAAGGTCCCTGAGAACCTCCTGAAGGCGACCAATGGGGTCATCCTCTCCTATCTGAGGGGCTTCTCCCTTGATTTGAAGGATTTGGATCAGAACCAGAACAGCACATAGAAAAAGCCAGCCTTTCCTAAATGCAGGAATCCATCGAATAAAAGAAGCAACTGCTTACCCAAAGATACGACTCTCAGCTGCTGCAAAAGAAAAGGAGGGTGTTCAGTTTCTGCAACTTCCTTTGCATCCACTAATAAACCATAAAAAATAAAAAAAGGGTTTGAAAACAAACACCTCGACGACCTAGATCTCACGATATGCATCATGCAGAAGCCAACCTTTTCTCTTTATCAAAAACTTAGATTCATACGAAAAATATAGCTGATACCAGCTCAATTCTCTTGACTCTTGTCCTACCCTAGGCCTTAATGATTCTTATACCAAAAAGTATACAGTATAGGTTTCATACAGGCAGAATCTGCCAC
>CAZPOJ010000022.1:0-25443 GCA_964588005.1 uncultured Sphaerochaeta sp. | reverse complement strand
CAACAGCCAGAACCACAATCTGGTGCTCTACCATTGAACTACTTCCACCGTGATACGCTGAATCATTGGTACATTACCAGTACGTTTCAACGTTGCTTACTATGCCTTAAACAGATTCCTTTGTCAACAACCCTAACGAAAATTTTCAAACTTTTGTCTGTTTATTCGGCAAATCATTGCAAGGCAACCAGTTGACAATTCTCTTTGAGAGCTTTCTCATCCTTCTTGATGAGTTGCCATTATAAAGGCAACATGGTGTTTCCACTTGATGCTCCTCTCGGCGAGGGAGGAGACGAGCTCCTCTTCAATCGTAGGGATGTCCACTTCTACTCCAAGGCTCTGCCAGGCATCTCGGTAGGAAGTGCCTATCCATCGGGTGATGTCCGCCTTGGTGATGAACCTATTTTCAAACATCTGCTGCTCTTCAAGGGTGGCAGAGAAGCCTCTCTCCTTGAATGCAAGCGGGAGGTCTTGCGAGCTCCAGTTGGAGAGGGGGTTTCCCTCTCCCCCATAGATGGTTGCCTCAGCTCGCTTGAGGATTTCCTGCAAGCTTGGGGGGCAGAAATCCGAAAGGCGAGATCCCTCTGCAGGCACGCTTTCAGCAAAGTGCACCACCCCCTTGGGGGCGAGGCGCCCTTTGAGCGCGTCCAGCAAGGGTCCTTTCTCCCTGAGTCGGGTGAGGACGTTGCGTCCTAGGATAGCTTCAAAGAGCAGTCCCTCTTCCAAGGTGGGCAGGATGGCTTCCAAGGGAGCGTGCAGGATGGTAGGTTTCTCAAGGCTTTGCAGTGAGTCTGCATAGTGGCTGACATGTTGTTTTTGAGCAGAGCTTTGTACCTGGGCGACAACCAGCCCCTCAGGGGTCTGCCTGTACGCCTCCCACAGCAACAGGCCATGGCCTGCATTGCAGATGAGAACCCTGTCGCTTCTTCTCAACTTGAGGGGAGCGAAGAGTGAGGTACGGATGGATTGCAGCATCTGTCCGCGCTCGCTGGTGGTTCTGCTTAGCCAACGCATCCTCTCCTTGTCCCCGGGGGAGTAGGTGAGGTTCTCGACAAATGCATCGGTCTCTATACTCTCAAGTTGCTCCTCCCTGCGTCGATTGACCTCGCTTTGTATGTTTTTCTCGTAGCCTTGGTCACTAGGCTGGTAGTACACCTTGCCCTGCAAGGCGGTGGGCAGGTACTGCTGGGCCACCCAGTGGTCCTGGAATGCATGGGGATAAAGGTACCCCTGGCCGTGGCCAAAGCCCTTGGCATCACGATTGCCATCCCTAAGATGGTTGGGCACTTCATCCTGCGCTTCTTGCTCAACGCCCTTGAGGGCGTCAAAGAACGCCATCGAGGAGTTGCTTTTGGGTGCTGTCGCCAAGTAGAGCGCTGCATGGGTGAGGTGGAACCTTCCTTCGGGAAATCCTATCCTCTCAAAGGCCTGGGCAGCGGATTCCACCACCACTATCGCGTTGGGGTCGGCAAGCCCCACATCCTCACAGGCGCTGATGAGCATCCTTCTGAAGATGAACTTGGGGTCTTCGCCAGCGCTCACCATCCTGGCAAGCCAGTAGAGTGCCGCATCGGGGTCGCTGCCGCGCAGGCTTTTAATGAAGGCGCTGATGACATCGAAATGATAGTCTCCCTCCTTGTCATAGAGCACTGCCTTGCGTTGGATGCTCTGCTCTGCTGCATCGCAACTGATATGGATGAGCGTCTTCTTTGGAGGGGGGAAGTGCTCTACAGAGGTCTCCACTGCAAGCTGCAGGGCATTGAGCAGGGAGCGCGCATCCCCATTGGCCACGTCTATGAGGTGCTCAAGGGCTCCCTCTTCAAAGGTGACCTCAAAGGAACCATAGCCGCGTTCAGGATCTGCCAAGGCTTGCAGGGCTATCTGGTGCAAGTCATTTTCGGTGAGGCTTTTGAGCTGGAAGATTCGGGACCGGCTCACCAGGGCGGCATTCACTTCAAAGAAGGGGTTCTCTGTGGTTGCCCCTATGAGGACGAAGGTGCCGTTCTCCACCCACGGCAGAAGGGCATCCTGCTGGCTTTTATTCCACCGGTGCACCTCATCGATAAAGAGGATGGTCCTCTGGTCAAAGAGGGCCAGGCGGTTCTTTGCCTCCTCGATCTCATAGCGAAGCTCCTTCACCCCCGAAAGGACAGCGTTGAGGGTACTGAAATGTCTTTTTGTCGTATTGGCTATCACGCGGGCCAAGGTTGTCTTTCCGGTACCTGGAGGGCCATAGAAGATGACAGAGGAGAGCTGGTCG
The DNA here is from genome assembly GCA_964588005.1 of uncultured Sphaerochaeta sp. Classification (GTDB taxonomy): domain Bacteria; phylum Spirochaetota; class Spirochaetia; order Sphaerochaetales; family Sphaerochaetaceae; genus Sphaerochaeta. The sequence goes on along the minus strand of CAZPOJ010000022.1, from coordinate 23,183 downwards.
GCCTGGATGGCCCTTCTGAGCAGCCTTCCCTTTCCTATGATGGCATCCTGGCCTATATACTCATCCAAGACCCTGGGGCGCATACGGTAGGCCAAAGGTTGGTGTCTCTCTGCACTCTGTTTGCTTGCTGCTTCGAAAAGATTCATTGTCGTACCTTTTGATTGAGTATTTCATAAAATGAGCCAGCCCCCTGGAATACCGGTGTAGTCCTCAGATAGAGCTCTTCACGGGCCAGTCCATCCTGATAACTTGAAAGGAATATGCCGATGAGATGGTCCAGGGGGTCAGGGCCCAAGGGAGGCAGGGCCTCTTCGCCCAGCAAGGCTTTCGAACGGGACCAGATGGCATACCTGTCGGTCAGCATCCACCAGGTCTGCATGCTAGGTGCAAGCAGCTCCTCAAGGATCGATCGGACTTCCTGTTCAATATCTTGCCGATACTTTGCCTCCAGGAGTTCTGTCGCACTGCTGTCGCTTGCGAGCATGATCGCCTGGGGATCGGGGAACTCCAGTTTTTCTATATAGGGCCTGAGGAGCTTTGGCATCGCTATGGTCGCTCCTCGGAAGGCGGCGACCACCTGGGTGGCCCAGGTCTGCAAATGCTCTGGCAACCGGGGAATCTGCTGCTGTTCCAATAAAGGGGTTGAGGAGGGAGGCACCATGGTTTGCAGGGGGATTTGGGAGAGAAGGGTGGCTTCAACACGTTCGCTTGCAGTCAGTACAACTTCCCGTAAAGCCGTGCGTATCTCCTCCTGGCTCACCCCTTTCTGGTTGGGAAGGGTGGAGCAGCTGCTGAGCAGCATGAGAATAAAGAGCAGGCCAAAGTACTTTTTCATAGGTTTGACTATACCATTGCAACACTCTCTTGCCTAGCTTTCACGACTTTTTGGCCCAAGGTGTCCATACAGTTGACTAATAGATGAAAATTGCTGACATTATAGAGTAGGAGGCTTGCAAATGATGCAAAACAAACAAACAGTGCTCAACAATGTGGTGGCACGAGAAAGAAGTATACTTAAGAGTGTGTATCTATGGATGACGGCAGGACTTGGGGTCACCGGAGTGGTTGCCTTTTTCCTGGCAAGCAACCCCTCACTCATGCGAGCCTTGGTAGGCAACGGCATGGGGTTGCTCCTGGTCATCATCGGAGAGTTCGCCCTCGTATTCTATTTGACCTCACGTCTGGACAGGATGAGCCAAAGCAGTGCCATCGGGGCATTCCTTGCTTATTCCGCCCTTACAGGGGTGATGCTGAGTACCCTCTTTGCCGTCTATACGGGAGCGGTGATCTACAAGACATTTTTGACAACAGCGTTGATGTTTGCCGGTATGAGCGTCTACGCAATGGGGACAAAACGTGACCTCTCGGGATTGGGCTACTATCTGAGGATGGCACTTTGGGGTCTGATCATAGCGTCCCTGATGAATTTTCTCTTCCGCTCCTCCGGCTTTGAATACATCCTCAGCTTCCTGGGAGTCGGTATTTTCCTGGGCCTCACCGCCTATGATACCCAAAGGCTAGTCAATATGAACAACCAGTACGGATCCTCCATGGACGAGGATACCTTTACCAAGATGAGCATCATCGGCGCCCTTTCGCTGTATTTGAACTTCTTGAACATCTTCCTGTTCCTTTTGAGAATATTCGGAAGGTCAAGCGACTAACCCCAGAGAGAAAAGCTCCTGGGGGAGCTCTTCAGAAAAAAAGTCCGGTTCAAACGAGCAATCCTTGAACCGGACTTTTTTGTTTTTTTTGTTTGCCCCAGAGCACTTGTAGGTGAAACCCTAAACCCCTATAGAGTCTGCATATCCTTACACCACGACTTTGCTGGCATGCAAATCTTGTGAGAAGCTAACCTGCTTAGGTTTGGCCTGTATTGCACAGGAGTGTAGGGCACCCACACACCCGCTTCCCTACAAAGAGTATCACCTGTCAGGCCGAAGGAGAGGTGCATAGGAAAACAGGAGCTGCTTCTCCTCTTTGACAAGAGTGAGAAGCAACCCCTGCCTTTCTGCAAGAGTCCTTGTGCAGATGCCCTAGTCCAGTTCAAAGACCCCGGTATAGAGCTTCTGGTACTGACCCTCTTTTTCCATCAGCTGCTGGTGGGTGCCTCGCTCGATGATCTCTCCTTGTTCGAGCACCATGATGACGTCGGCATTCTTGATGGTGGATAGCCTGTGTGCAATAACAAAGACCGTCCTCCCTTCCATAAGGGCATCCATGCCCTTCTGGACGATAGCTTCGGTTCTTGTATCGATACTGCTGGTCGCTTCATCCAGGATGAGCACCGGCGGATTGGCTACTATTGCCCTGGCTATGGAGATGAGCTGCCTCTGCCCCTGGGAGAGGGAGGAGCCGTCTCCGGCGAGTTCAGACTCGTAGCCCTGGGCAAGCAGGCGAATAAAGGAGTCGGCATTGGCAAGCTTTGCCGCCTCGATGACCTCCTCATCGGTGGCATCCAGGCGTCCATAGCGAATATTCTCCATGACGGTTCCTGAGAAGAGGTTTACATCCTGCAGGACCACACCCAGTGAGCGCCTCAGGTCACTTTTACGTATAGTGTTGATATTGATACCGTCGTAGCGTATCTTGCCATCATCAAGATCGTAGAAGCGGTTGATGAGGTTGGTGATGGTGGTCTTTCCCGCTCCAGTAGCGCCAACCAGGGCGATCTTATGGGTAGGACGGGCATACAGCGATACGTCCTTGAGTACCAGGGTATCCTTGTTGTAGCCAAAGTCGACATTGAAGAACTGCACATACCCATCGAGCTTGGTGTACCGCTCAGCTCCTATCTTGCGGGGGTCTTTCCATGCCCAGAGGCTGGTCCTCTCCTCGGTTTCTATCAGGGATCCATCTTTGTCGTAAGTGACGTTTACCATCGTGACAAACCCGTCATCGACCTCTGGTTCCTGGTCGAGCAGGGCGAAGATACGCTTCGCCCCAGCCATGGCCATGACCACTGCGTTGAGCTGCTGTGCCATCTGGTTGATCGGCATGTTGATGGTCCGGCTCAGCTGCAGGAACGTGGCGATGGCCCCGAGGGTAAGAACTCCTCCCCACCCGCTGATGGCCAGCGTTCCTCCGGCAATAGCTACCAGGACATATTGAACATAGCTCATATTACCCATGATGGGCATGAGAATGTTTGCAAACCTGTTCGCCTGGTTTGCATTGTTGAAGAGCTCCTCGTTATACGTGTCAAAGGATCTCTTGGCCTCCTGTTCATAGGTGAAAACCTTGACCACCTTCTGCCCGTGTATCATCTCCTCGATGAAGCCGTTGGTCTTTCCCAGGGACTTTTGCTGGTCCATGAAATACTTGCCGCTTCGCTTGGCAATCTTGGAAGAGACAAACAGCATGAGGGTGAGCGAGAGGAGCACCACCACCGTCAGGGGCACACTGGTAAAGAGCATGGCGAAGAAGATGGCTACAACAGTAAGCGATGAGGCGAATATGTTGGGTATGCTCTGGGTGATCATCTGGCGCAATGTATCGGTGTCGTTGGTGTAGATACTCATCAAGTCGCCATGGGAACTGGTGTCGAAGAACCTGATGCTCAGGTTCTGCATATGGGCGAACATATCATCTCTGATGGTTCGTAGCGCACTTTGGGCTATGGTGATCATCAGGCGGTTATAGAGGAAGGTGGCAACCACCCCTGCGGCGTAGATGCCCCCCATCAAAGCCAGTGCCTTGAGCAGCGGCACGAAGGAGGGGTTTGCCATCGAGGAGAGGGGGATGATGAAGTCGTCTATGAGTATGCGCAGGAAAAGGGAGCCCCCGACTCCTGCCAATGCACTCACAACTATGGAGATCAGGACCAGGATGAAGCGCTTCTTATACGGTATGAATATATACTCTAGAAGACGACTCATCGTATGCTTGTCAATCTTCAGTTTTCTAGTTTCTTTCTTGTTTGCCATCGTTATGCCTCTTCCCTGCTCTGGGAGTCGTAAATCTCACGGTAAATCTCACACGTACCAAGCAGTTCATCATGCGTTCCCACCGCCTGAATCCTGCCTTCATCCATAACAATAATCTGGTTTGCATCCTTGACCGAGTGTATCCTCTGGGCGATGATAATCTTGGTGGTTCCCTTGAGTTCCAGCCTAAAAGCGCGCCGGATAAGGGAGTCCGTCTTGGTATCCACTGCACTGGTAGAGTCGTCCAGGATAAGGATCTTCGGTTGCTTCAGGATGGAACGGGCTATGCTGAGCCTCTGTTTCTGTCCCCCGGAGAGATTGGAGCCATCCTGCTCGATGTGAGAGTCGTACCCGTTTGGGAAACTGCGGATAAAGGTGTCTGCCTGCGCTATCCTGCACGCCTCTACGAGCTGCTCATCGGTGGCCTCAAGGTCTCCCCACCTGAGGTTCTCCTTGATCGTCCCTGAGAAGAGCACGCTCTTTTGGAGTACAATACTTACCGCATTTCGCAGCGTATCCAGCTTGTAATCCCTGACATCCACCCCTCCGACCTTCACCGAACCTGCATACACATCATAGAGGCGGGGGATCAACTGGATGAGGCTGGTCTTGCCGCTACCGGTAGAACCGATGATACCCACCACATCCCCTGCCTTGATATGCAGGTTTATGTCCTGGAGGCAGAGCTTGTCCTCCCTTTTCGTATAGCTGAAGCTCACCTTGTCAAAGTCGATGCTTCCGTCTGGTACAACATCTACAGCATCCTCCTTGTCGAACAGGTCGCTTGTTTCGGCGAGCACCTCCTCTATACGGAAAGCTGAAGCCCGGCTGATGGTGAGCATGACAAAGACCATGGAGAGCATCATCAGGCTCATCAAGATCTGGGATGTGTAGGTGATAAAGCTCATCAGCTGCCCAGTGGTCATGCTTTCACTGACGATGAGCTTGGCCCCAAAATAGGATATGGCAAGTATGCTGACATACATCAGGCCCTGCATCAGGGGGCTGTTGAAGGCTACGATCTTCTCTGCCTTGCTGTTGTCCTGATAGATGGAGTCGGATACCTTTTTGAACTTCTCAGTCTCGTGTTCCTCGCGTACAAAGGACTTCACCACCCGTACTCCCCGGACATTCTCCTGCACTACTGCGTTGAGCTTGTCGTAGGTCTTGAAGACCCTGACAAAGATGGGGTAGGCGTTCTTTATGATGATGGCCATCCCTATGGCCAAGAGGGGAAGGGCCGCTAGGTAGACCAGCGAGAGCCTTGCGTTGAGCCTGCTTGCCATGAAAAAGCTGAAGGTGAGCATGAAGGGGCTTCGCACTGCTACCCTGATCAACATCTGGTAGGCCCTTTGTACATTGGTTACGTCGGTGGTCAGGCGTGTGATAAGGCTGGAGGAGGAGAACTTGTCGATATTGGAGAAGGAGAAGTCCTGGATGTTGTAGTACATCTTTTGCCTGAGGTTCTTGGCAAAACCTGTTGAGGCTATCGCTGCAAAAAATCCTGAGAGGACTCCAAAGATGAGTGCCACAAGGGCGCACCCGAGCAGAATTACTCCCCAGTACCAGATACGGTCCATATTTCCCCCATCGATGCCCTGATCGATGAGGTTTGCCATCAAGTAGGGGATGAATACATCCATGACCACTTCCAGGACTACAAAGAACGAGGTCAGAAAGCCTGGGACCCTATAGCCTTTTGTCTGTTTTCTTAGATTCTGTAACATGATTACTTTCTTAACTCCAAATTCTTTGTAAGCTTCTCGGGTATGGCAAAGGAGTATATGAGCTCCTCTTTTGTCAAGTTGCTTGTGATGTATGCTCGAACACGTGAGAATATGCCAGGTGTTCGAGCAAGCCCATCAGTATCGCTCAGGTAATGCATGCTCGTGCACCTCTTGCATCAGTGGTGCTCGCTTCCCGTGCAAGATACTGGGCAAAAGTGTGTACAGCAGTGAAGACCCGTGTGCCAGACTCCTTCTGGGAGTACGGCTAGCTTTTTTAGCTATCTAAGAATAGTAGTTAATTACCACCCCTTTGCCTAGAGCTACAGGAAAAAAGAACAAATCGGGACCCTATACTTTGAGAGGTAGCATGAAGCTGAAGGGTATAAGGCAGGCTATGCTAAAAAGGCAAGGATGAGGACAAAAAAAGAGGAGTCAATGATTTTTCCCTCAATCATCGATCCCCCTAGTGCAAGCTTGTATATCCGTACCCGCTTATTTCATCAGTTGGCCACCACAAAAAGCATCTTTGTCTTGGTTGTTTCCTGCACCTCATAGGTAAAGTTCTGTGTGTTTGACTCAACAACGAAATCATTGCCATGGGTGCGGAAGGTGGCCGTCTCAGGAACGTATGCAGTAATTCGTATTACAGCTTTATCGTTTGCTGCCAACAGGGCTGTAGAAGCTAGGATTAAGAGAGTGGTTGTCAGTATGGATTTTGCTACCTTCTTCATTTCTAGGCCCCCAAGCTTTGCTTTGTTGCTTAGTATAATGGGGTACAGGTATGAAGATGTCAATAGATATTTGTAAGTAATTCTTTATCTCATAGAAACTTATATGTTGTCACATGCTATAGGTTTTTCTGGTCTACTTATTACGTATCACATGATTATACATGTTATAAGTTTTTAATATTTTCTTAGAAAAGGTTAGATATGACAGGGGGAAAATGCGTCCTGAAGGTATTGAGGTGTGTTTTTGTATTTTTTAGGGATGTACGAAGATGTGCTATGACAGGAGACATCAAGTCTGTAAAATTTTTTCATGATGCAGGCAGAGGGTCCTGCTTTACACTTGATACGTAACCAGTCCAAGCCTGAGGCTCGCCTTGAGAGCCTCAAATGAGATCTCATCCATCTCAAGATAACATGAGCGCTGGCCGACCTCCTCAAGCCTGTGGGCGTCACTGGAGGTGAGAATGGTTTTGTTGTAGGTCTCAGCCTTGACGGGAATCCTGAGGGCCTCCAGGGCGGAGTAGTGCAGGTCGGGCAGAAAGCCCAGGTTGGTAAGGACGCTGTTTGCACCCTTGTCTATATGGGCTGGGATGACCAGGGCATCGCGGCTGATCGCCTCTTCTATGACATCGCTGAAACTGATGCCGCTGGTACTGATAAGCAACTTCTCAACAGTTTCAAGCACCTCGCCCTCCACATTGACAACCAGCTGGTTGCCAAAGAGGCGGGGGTTGTTCTTGATGGGAGGCAGGAGGTACTCGATAAAGGAGCCGAACTGCATTGCATCCTCAATCTTCTCAAACAAGGTCAGCACATGGACATCTTCCACGGTGGTCACCTCGATACCAAACAAGGCCATGATGGAACAGAGCTCACATGCCTCCTTGAAGGCGGGGAGATTCCGGGCGCTGTTATGGTCTGTAAGGGCGAGGATCCCTATTCCCTGCTCCATGGCCTCTACGGCCAGGAGGGCAGGGGTAAGGTCGTCGCTTCCGCAAGGGGAGAGGCAGGAGTGGTTGTGCAGGTCAACTTTTACAAGCATCAACCTTCCCCAAGAGACAGGCGACCTTGCAACTTGCTTCAAACTGTGTGCCTGCAAAGGTGAAGATTGCCACACTCTCTTCCTTGGCTGCCTTGATCATGTCCGGGGGAGTCGAGCGCTTGTTGCAGATCACTATTGCCTGGATACCGGCAAGGGAGGCAACAGCCACCGTGTTCTTGTGGGCCTGGATGGTAATGAGCACACTCTCATCCGGTGCGTTGCCCATGACGTCGCTTAAGAGATCTCCTGTATATGCATCGATGATGCTCTCTTCGCCGTTCTCCATAGTCTGGGTATGAAAGCCCTCTATGGTGGCTAGGTCTTTTACTTGCATGTTATTTCTCCTCATCATTTTTTAACGTAATGGAGCACACAACTGTCGTTCCATTCAAATTACTCTTGATCGAAAACTCATCGGTGACCGACTTGACGTTGGGAAGCCCCATGCCGGCACCAAAACCCAGGGACCTGATCCATTCACTGGCGGTGGACCACCCCGTTTCCAGGGCATCTTCGACATTGGTGATCCCCGGTCCGCTGTCCCTTGCTGTTATCTGCAAGCTGTTGGGGGTGTACTCGGCTATGAGCTCCCCTCCATCAGAGTGGACAACCAAGTTCATCTCCAGTTCGTAGCTTGCAATAGCTGCCCTGCGGATGATCTGCGGTGCGACTCCGGCTTTTTTCAGCCGTTTCTTTATTTCGGTGCTGGCAAAGCCTGCAGTCTCGAAATCATTTTTCATGATCGCGTAGGTGTGGATCTCCCCATGCATCTCGTCGCTCTTGCTTGAGGTGCTTGTGCGCTTCTCCAGCTCTTCGAGCTCCCGGTTGATCTCAATGAGCAAGGTGCTGGTGATATCGCGGTTGGTGATCATGCCCACCAGCTCCTTGTGCTTGTTCAGCACCGGAAACCGGTGGTAGGAGAACCGGTCAAAGTAGTTGATGGCAAAGGAGACCGGCATATCGTCCGCAAGCACGATGAGATTGCGTGTCATGTGGTCCTGGGCCTTCTCATTGATGTGCCCCTTGTCCAGGGCCTGGATGATGTCATCCATGCTGACAATGCCGACCAGCCTCTTTCCCATCACGATGGGAAGGCCGGTGACCTGCTTCTCTCGCATAATATACTGGATCTCCCTGAGGGAGGTCTCCTTGGTGGCTGTAACGACTTCGGTGGTCATCACGTCCTTTACCTTGAGGCGGTATATCAACTCCAGGATAACGTTGGGGGATGTGACTGTGTTTATGGGGATCTCTTGCATAAAACCAAGTATACATGAGGAAGCGCTTATTGCAAAGGATTCTTGTCACAACCTCCTGGAGAATATCTCTAATCCCGACAAGTCCAGGAGGTTTATGGAAACTTCTGCTAAAATATAGTGCCCTCTGCCTGAATTTTTGGTATCATTGGGGTATATGAATGATGATTTGAAGTTGCAAGTGGTCCATGAGGATCCCTCTTTTCTTGTGGTGGACAAGCAGGCACTCTTGCCTACAGTTCCTTTGAAGGAGAATCCCGGAGGGAAGCAGACCTTGCTCTCTCTCATCAGTGAACACTATCCCGAGGTCCTGGACATCTCAGGCAAAAACACCTGGGAAGGGGGGGTGCTTCATCGCCTGGACACAGCAACCAGCGGTCTGGTTGTGGTGGCCCGTACAAAAGAGGCGTACACCTTTTTACGTTCCATCCAGAAGGCAGACCTGTTCTGGAAGGAGTACAGGGCCCAAAGCACTGCCTATACACCTCCCTTGTCACCAGGGTTTCCCGCCTATCCCTATGAAGACCCTTTTTCGGCAAAAGGCAAGGAGGTCTTCATAGGAAGCCTGTTTCGCAGGTATGGCGAGCACCACAGGGAGGTGCGTCCTGTCCTGGCTGCGAGTCCCAAGCACCTTTTGGACAAGACTACCGGAGTCTGGTACCTGACCAAGGTCTGCTACAGTGGCGTACTTGCCAGTGGAGCCAAGCAGTTCACCTGCAGGCTCTCCTCGGGCTTCCATCACCAGGTGAGGGCCCACCTCGCATGGAGTGGGTGGCCCTTGGATGGGGATGTCTTTTATCATGGCGTTGAAAAGCCCAATCTGGCACTGCGGTGCGTGGCCGTGCAGATCTTGCACCCGGTGACCCAGCAGCAGATGGAGATCAGAGTCGATCAGTAAGAGTAAGGAGTAACATATATGGCAGATCAGAGAGACCAGAAGCTTGCGAAGCTTTTGGTAGAGTATTCAGTAGCCCTCCAGGAGGGGGAATCCTGCTTGATCAATGCAGTTGACGTTCCCACTTCCATGACAGAGGCTCTCATTGCAGCAGTCTATGAAGCGGGGGCATACCCCCTGGTGAATGTCTGGAACCAAAGGCTCGAGCGGGCGATGGTACAAGGGGCAAATCCCGCCTCCCTGGAGAAGTGGGCCGATGTCGACACCTACCGCATGAAACAAGTCGATGCCTTTATCGGTATCCGAGGCATTGCCAACGTCAGGGAACTGGCTTCCATCCCCGAGCAGGCAAACCTCCATGGCAAGCTGTACAACACCCCGGTGCATATGAAGACCCGTCTTCCCCACACAAGATGGGTGGTCCTGCGCTATCCTACCGAGGTCATGGCAATGCAAGCAAACAAGGGGACACTCGAGTTTGAAGATTTTTTCTACGAAGTTTGTACAGGAGTCGACTACCTGAAGATGGCCGCTGCGATGGAAGAGGCCAAGAGATACCTGGACACCGTGGACAAGGTCCATATCAAGGCCCCCGGAACTGATTTGCACTTCTCCCTCAAGGGAATGGGGTTCATCCCCTGTGCCGGGACGATGAATATCCCCGATGGAGAAATCTACTCCTGTCCCGTCAAGAATTCCGTAAACGGAACTATTGCGTACAACTGTGACAGCACCTTCCATGGCCATCAGTTCAAAGATGTCCGGTTTGTCTTCAAGGACGGTAAGATTGTTGAGTCGTACAGTGATGACGACGCGCTTCTGAAGGAGATTCTGGATACGGATGAAGGGGCTCGCTACATAGGGGAGTTTGCCCTGGGATGCAATCCGGGCATACTCCACCCCATGGACAACACCCTCTTTGATGAGAAGATTGCTGGCTCCATCCACTTTACCCCCGGCAATGCCTATGAGGATTGTGACAATGGCAACCGCTCGTCAGTGCACTGGGACCTGGTACAGATACAGCGCCCTGAGTATGGGGGAGGGGAGATCTACTTTGACGGGGAGCTGGTCCGAAAGGATGGGGTGTTCCTGCACCCGGCTCTCAAGGGTTTGAACTTCGACTCTTAGGCGCATGCCGCCCTTACAGGAAAGGCGATGAGGAGCTTCTCTCTCATCGCCTTTGCTCATACATACGAGCTACTTTTTCACTTTGCTTCGTAATGCTTGTGCTGCTGTTGCACCTTCTTTTAGCCTGGTGCCCTGCTTGCCGGAATAGAAGAGAGTCGCCGCTTCTTGTCAGCGTCCCAAGCTAAAGGTGATGGTCCTGTTTTGCCAGATGATGACCCGGCTCTCCAGATGTGCCTGCACCGCCCTTGAGAGTACACTCCGTTCCACATCCTTGCCCACATCGCGCAGCCCATTGGGGGAGAGTTCGTGGTTGACCCGTACCACATCCTGTTCGATGATGGGTCCTTGGTCGAGGTCCTCACTGGCGTAGTGGGCGGTGGCCCCTATCATCTTCACCCCCCGTTCATACGCCCTGCGGTAGGGGTTTGCCCCCTGGAAGGCTGGCAGGAATCCGTGGTGGATATTGATGATCCTGCCCTGCCACGCATGGGTGAACTCAGGGGTGAGTATCTGCATATACCTGGCTAGGACAACCAGGTCTATGTCAAAGCGTTTAAGCAGCGAGAGGACCTTCGCCTCCTGGCTCTGCTTGGTCTCTGCGGTAATGGGCAAATAGTAGTAGGGTATCCTGAACTGGTTGGCAACTATCTCAAGGTCGGGGTGGTTGCTTATGATCAACGAGATTTCACACTTCAGCTCACCTTCGTTCTTGCGGGTCACCAGGTCGTACAGGCAGTGGCTGGTCTTGCTTACCATGATAGCCACCCTTGAGCGATAGTCGCTGTAGTGGCACTCCCAAGTGAGTTGGTACTCCAGGGCAAAGAGGGCGAACCCCTCTTCCAGCTCTTTGCGTGTGGTTTTCAGGTCCAGCATATCCAGTTCGATGCGCATGAAGTAGCGCCGCTCGATATTGTCGGTATGTTGCTGACAATGGAGTATGTTGTATCCTTGGGTAAAGAACCAAGAGGTAGTAGCTGCCAAGATGCCTTTGCGGTCTTCGCACTGGATGAGAAAGATGATTTTCTTTTTATCTGTCATGGTTGAGCCTTTTTTAGAATGAGGATATTTCAGCGCTTTCCATCTCGTCTCCCAACACTATCTCTACTCGGCTTTTAGCCTCTGAAAGTGTTTTCTCCAGCTTTTTGGACAAAAGCATCCCTTCTTCGAACAAAGCAAGGCTCTCCTCAAGGCTTGTATCGGAAGCGTTGAGCTTCTGGGCAATTTCCTCGATTCTGGATACATCTTTCTCAAAACTCATGCACTACTCCTCTATGAGGGCCTTTCGGCTTCCGTCGATGAATGTCACTTTGATATGTTCCCCTACCTTGGCTTCCTCTCGAGTATGCAGGGCTTTTCCCTTGGAATCAAAGACGAGCGTATAGCCTCGCGCAAGTATAGCAAGGGGGGAGAGGGCTTGCAACTCTCTGGTTGCCAGAAGGACCCTCGTTGTGCTTTTTTCTAGCTTTTCCTTGTAGGCCTGGACCATGTTCTGTCCTGCATTCGCCAGGAGGTACTCCATTTTCTCAATACGGTGGAGCATGCTTCGTTCTATTGCCTCGGTTCCTGGGATGCGGTGCTCCAGCAACTCTAGGCGGTGGCTCATCCCCTTGTGCAGGGCAAGCTTTGCACTCTCCACTCGCTGGCGGAGGTCCAGGATGCCCTGGCTCACCAGCTCGGCGGCAGCCGAGGGAGTAGGGGCGCGCAGGTCCGCGACAAAGTCGCTTAGGGCCCAGTCTATCTCATGGCCCACTGCACTGATGACAGGGATTTCAGACTCGTATATAGCTTGGATGACTGCATCCTCACTGAAGGGCAGCAGGTCCTCCAAGGAGCCTCCGCCTCGCCCTACGATAAGCACATCACACAGCATCAAGAGGTTTGCCTGCCTGATCCTCAGTGCAATGCTCTCTGCCCCTGCCGCTCCCTGCACCGTGGCGGGGAGGACAAGGATATCCAGCGAAGGGGCACGGCGGGCGAGGATTTGCAGGATATCCTGCAAGGCAGCGCTGGTAGCACTGGTGACCACGCCCACGCGCGTCGGCCTGGCGGGGATTTTCTTCTTGCGCTCAGGGGCAAAATATCCCAGGGCATCATACTCGCGTTTACGCTTCTCCAACATGGCCAAGATCTCACCTGTGCCGCTTTTTTCCATAGTGTCGCATTTCAGCTGGTAGGTTCCCCGTGCTGCATACACGTCCAGCGATCCTGTGACCACCACCTTATCCCCTTCCTGAGGCTTGAAGTTCACCCTCCAGGCAGTGCTTTTGAACATGATGGCAGAAAGGGAAGATGAGCTGTCCTTGAGGGTAAAGAACCAGTGCCCGCTTGAGGCGGGGCGGAAGTTTGAAATCTCCCCGGTGACACGCAAGCCGTAAAACCCTTCCTCAAGGGTCCGCTTGATGAGGCTGGTGAGCTCAGTTACCGAGAGTTCCGTGCCAAGAAGGAGGGAGTCGTTACGCATCGGGCTCTACTCCTCTTGCCTTGTGTTTCTTCAGACTGCTCAGTTGGTTTAAAATTCCCAGGACCGCGAGTATCGCAGCCCATACGAGGAAGACCCAGAAGTCAAGGTGCCAGAACCTGGCAAGAAGGTAACTGGTGAGCAGTGCCCCTCCTATGGAGCTTTCAAAGGCCATGTAGGAGGCGAAGTCTCGCAGGGAGAACAGGAGGATGACGATTAGAAGGATTGCTGTGGCCACAAGGTTGAGGGGCAGGGGTAAAAAACCCAACAGCAGTACAAAGATGAACAAGCCCATGCTGAGGGCGGTAAACAGGGATACAACCTTTTCTATGAAGGGTCCTTGCTTTCTGGAAAGGGCGAAGAGCAGCAGCCCCCCGACTGCAATACTTGCCAACGCTACGATACTGAAGAGGTAGTGCTCCCCCCCGATGAGCAGGTCAAGCAGTGCCGCCATGGCGTTGTTTGAGGCAAGGGCTGCTATGAGGGCATCTTTTTGCATGATGAGAAAAACCAGGGCGAGGCTGGAAACAGCGCCTGAGAGTACACTGCGTAGGGGGACGAGGTATTTTTTAGCTACATTGCCATAGAAACAGAGAAAAAATCCTGCGAGCAACCCCACTATCATGACAGGGGCTCCCAGTGTGGGTAGTTCAGCGGGCATGCGATAGCTCCTTATGAGGATGAAAAAAAAGAGACAGCCCTAATTGCTGCCTCTTAATCCAAAATAGTTCTCTTAATCCTGGATGATAGCTGCGGTTGGGCAGACATCGGCGCAGGCGCCACAATCGATGCAGAGATCTGCATCAATTACATAGATGTCACCTTCTGAGATAGCGTCCGTTGGGCACTCTGGTACACAAGTTCCGCATGCAACACATGCGTCAGTGATTTTGTAAGCCATACTCTTGACTCCTTACTACGTTTTCGTTGCTTCTGACTATATACTCACTATCCTTTCAAGTCAAGAAAGAAGAAGTAATTGTACTAGTAGGGTGTAAATGAACCTATGAGCATGTGCATAATAAGAGAAACTGAAATATGCGGGGTTCTTAACCTGCAAAAAGCCTCGAAGCATACAGCTGTCTATAAGAACCAAGTGAAACTATTTACCCAATAGTATACCATGCCCAATCCCTCTGCGATAGGTTGGTACAAGGAATGTTTAAATGTACTTAATATAAAGAAATATTTGACAGAAGCCGTTTTATGGAGTACTATATGGGCACTGGCGAAGACAGGAAGGAGCGTCATCCTTACCTAGTAGCCTAGGGCCCTCTCTGGTGGAGGGCCTTATCTATGTACAGCGTTCCTACAACCTATAATCGCCTTCTTGTATCCACCCTTTGCTTCGCATAATTTGCGATATTGCGTAGGAGAGGAGAGCGGGAAGGAGGAAGTGGAGCAGCACAATTTTCCACCAGGATCCCATGCCCATGACCGCAAGAGTCTGTATCTGTCCCACGAGCCCGCTTGTTCCCATTCCCGCACCCGGGGCGTTGTTTTCCATCTGAAAGAGGGTGGTGGCAAAGGGACCCAGGACTGCTGCGGTGAGGGTTGGAGGGATCCAGATACGCCAGTTTTTTATGATGTTCGGCATCTGGATCATAGAAGTTCCCAACCCTTGGCTGATAAGCCCGCCTAGTTTGTTCTCTTTGTAGCCTGCACAGGCAAACCCTATCATCTGCGAGCAACAGCCTACAGTGGCAGCTCCGGCTGCGAGCCCGCTCATACCCAGGGAGATACAAACTGCAGCACTGCTTATAGGCAGGGTGAGCAGCATCCCGACAACCACAGCGACCATTACTCCCATAGGGATTGGATAGAGGGTGGTAAGACGAGAAATAAGTGCACCAACGGCATTCATGAAAGAGGCAACAACCGGCGAGAGGAAGAGTCCTGTCAGGGCGCCCGACAGGATGACGGCGAGGGGAATGAGAAGGATATCGACCTTAGTCTTTCCCGCTATGCGCTTGCCCACTTCAGCAGCGACGAGGGATGCCAGGAGAGCACCCACCGGCTCCCCTATGATGACATGGGAGAGAAGGCCCGTTTCAAAGACAAACGTCCCCGCCCCCAGTGAGCCCACTACAGCAGAAGCGAATATGGCAAGGGGTGGGGCTCCCACCGAAAGGGCAACGCCAACGCCGATAGCCGCTCCCATCAAATACTGGGCTATCTGCCCTAGTTGTATGAGGAGTGCAGAATTAAGAAAGGTCCCGGCCTGCTTGATGATCAAGCCGATGATAAGGCTTGCAAAAAGACCTTGGGCCATACCGTTCAAGACTTGTACGAGGTACGAGGTCACGCTATTTGTTGGCTTCTCCATCACTTCACCCTTGTTTCTCTTATAGTGGACTGTAGAACACCCATCCCCTAAGGAAGGCATCCTTACACAGGCCCACAATAGTGAACATGGGGTTCTTTGTACAGATACCCTGCACCGAAGGAGCACCTTTGCTGTTTTGCTTGACGGCAGGGATGTCATCCTTTATCAATAGAGATAAGGAAGATGAATTAAAGGGTGGGCTTGATAGTAAGGAGAGCGAACATGGAGATAGTAGGAAGTATCGTATGGATTGGCTTGAGTTTTGTAGTTGCCTCTGCTGCTAGGAATCGTAACAGGTCCTATGGCGGATACCTATTGCTTTCGCTGTTCACATCCCCGTTGGTTGCGGGTTTTATTGTCATATTGCTGGGGAACAAGAGGTCCTAGCTGAAAGCTGGCCATGGTGCTTCTGATGATGCCCAAGGGCCATCATCAGAGGTGAAGCGTACCTTCCTATGAGCCTCTCTCCCTGATCGTATGAGAGCAGTTCGACTCCGTCTACATCCTGGTGTATGTTCGCATAGAGCCTGCCCACTTGCCCCACCTACTTTTTCAGCAAGGCGGTGGAAACCGTCCCCACAGGACAGATCGCGCACCAGATCCTAGGCCTGTAGATGCGCGAAAGGGCAATGCCCAGAAGTGTCGAGCTGAGCATCATCGAGTAGAAGCGGTAGGAGAGATGCAGCAATGCCGGAGGGGATGAGATTTCAAGCAGCTGGGGAAGTGGAGCCACCGGTATGGCGATGAAAAGCCTGACGTACTCCATACTTGCCATGTTACCCATGGCTACCTGGATAGTCGAGCCTGTTATAAAAAGCAGGTTGAGCCCAAAGTACCAGAGCATCACCTTTTTCAGCTTTCCGTTGGAGAAGTGGCGGGGGATTGCCCGCGTTCTCTTTGCTGTTCCGGTTTTCAGCAACAGGGAGGCCCTGGGGCAGTAGGTGGAGCACCAGAGCTTCTTCTTGTATCGGGCGAGCAGGATAAAGGGTATGCCCATGCAGAAGACTGCAAGCAAGCCGAAAAGAATAGAGACAAAGCCAAGGCTAAAATACAGGAGCGTGATGACAAAGATTCCAGGAACAAGTCCAACTCTCTTTTTCTGTGGTGTACTCATCTACTTCCCCCTTTGCATGACGAGGGCTCGGGGCATGCAGTAGCGCGTGCATTTTCCACACCCTGTACACTTGTCGTAGTCGATGACCGGAGCTCTGTTCCCCTTCTGGGAGAGGGCTCCAAAAGGACACGCCTCTACAGAGGGACAGCGGTGGTTCTGCGGACAGCGATGTGTCTTTATAATGAGGGTCTTTGCCCCTAGGGTTTCATCGAGCTTTGCGCCTCGAGAAAAAAACTTCAGAAAATCAAAAGCCATGGGTATCTCCAGTTCGTAAGGTTTTATGTAAAGACAGAGCATATCGAAAAGAAGGAACAAGGTCAAATGATTGTTATTGACAACATTTTGCAAGGGCAAGTACTTGTGGGAGTAACTCTCCTGTTCCTTTGCTTCTTTCCTTGCTATTTCCCTTGTCCAGTACAGGACAAACCCGCTATAGTTTTCCCGGGAGGAAGGCAAAATTGAAAAAAGTTGTCCTGGCTGAAAAACCGAGTGTTGCAAGAGAGCTGGCAAGGGTGCTGAACTGTTGGAAACGTGATAAGGGGTATATCGAGGGACCTGACTACATTGTCACCTGGGCTTTGGGCCACCTCGTCGAGCTTGCCCAGCCGGCGGTGTACAGCGATCGCTTCAGGCGGTGGTCCTTGCGCGACCTTCCCATGCTGCCCAACACCCTCAAGCAGGAGGTCATTGCGCAAAGTTCCGATCAGTTTGCCGTGGTAGAACTCCTGCTCAACCGCCCGGATGTCGATTGTGTAATCATAGCCACCGATGCCGGACGCGAAGGGGAGCTTGTCGCCAGGTGGATCATGAAGATGGCAGGGTATGAAGGGGCTGCAAAAAGGCTGTGGATCAGCAGCCAGACCGACAGTGCCATCAGCGAGGGGTTTGCAAACCTCAAGGAGGCATCGCTGTATGAGAACCTCTACAGCGCTGCCGAAAGTCGTGCCGCCGCTGACTGGTATGTGGGGATGAACGTCACGCGAGCGCTTACCTGCCACTATGATGCCAAGCTCTCCGCCGGTCGGGTACAGACTCCTACCTTGGCCCTGATGACCGAGCGCGAGGATGAAATTGAAAGGTTTGCCGGACAGTTCTACTGGACGCTGAAGGCTGACTTCGGATCCTTTTCCGCCTCC
Organism: uncultured Sphaerochaeta sp.; assembly: GCA_964588005.1. Classification (GTDB taxonomy): domain Bacteria; phylum Spirochaetota; class Spirochaetia; order Sphaerochaetales; family Sphaerochaetaceae; genus Sphaerochaeta. The sequence continues at coordinate 5,441 of CAZPOJ010000022.1, read as the reverse complement.
CACTACACTTCTGAGGATACAATCCGCATTGGCAGTGAAGAGACGGCCAAAACCTTGGAGCGTACCCTGGTCGGGAAAACAGGGGTTGTGACCAGTCTCAGTACCGTGGAAAAAAACGAACAACCTCCCCTTGCGTATGACCTTACAGAGCTGCAGCGTGATGCGAACAACCACCTGAACTTCAGTGCCAAGGAGACCTTGGATACGCTGCAAAGACTCTACGAGCAACATAAGATTGTAACCTACCCCAGGACGGACAGCCGCTACATAACAAGTGATATCGTGGCTACCATACCCCAGAGGTTGCGCTCGCTCAGCCTTACCCCCTTCGCCCCCCTTGCCGCCTCCTTTGTGCAGCATGGCTTCAGGGTCGATGAGCAACGCTTTGTCCAGGACCTGCAGGTCACCGACCACCACGCCATCATCCCAACAGAACAACACGTCGACCTCGAGAGGCTCTCCACCAATGAACGCTCCTTGTGGGAACTCATCGTCATGAGGTTTCTGGAGGTTCTCAGCCTCGACTACCTCTACAAGACCACCACCTTGGTTGCCGAGGTGGAGGGCTCTCGCTTCCAGAGCCGTCTCACCATCCCCACCCAGCAGGGGTGGCGCGATGTGGCGCGCCTGATCGGAAGGCGCAGTGCTGAGGCCCTCATGGAGGACGACGAGCCCTTCAATGCCGCGCTACTCTCCCTGAAGGAGGGCTCGGAGGTGACCATAGGCTCGGTAAAGCTGCGCAGGATGACTACCGCTGCCCCCTCCCGCTACACCGAGGCGACACTGCTGTCGGCCATGGAGCATGCAGGACGCCTTGTTGAGGATGCAAACTTGAAAAAGCGGCTTGGCAACGGCCTTGGAACCCCGGCAACCCGTGCCGATATCATCGAGAAGCTTATCAGAAACCACTACGTCGAGCGCCAGGGTAGGGAGCTTGTCCCCACAGCCAAGGGCCGCGAGGTGGTGCGCCTCGCCCCCGACCTGCTTTGCAGTGCCCACCTCACCGGCAAGTGGGAGGAGAGGCTCTCCCGCATTGCCGAGGGCAAAGAGGACAGTACGCTCTTTATCGAGGATATCAAGACCACCACCCGCTCCCTGGTAAAGCAGGTGATCGCCAGCGGGGAGACCTACGCCCCCCAGTTCAAGGAGTCAAAAAGCTGTCCCCATTGCAAGGGCCCGATGATGAAGGTCGTCGATGAGATAGGACAGAACCACTATATCTGTCAGAGGCTCTCCTGCTCCTACGAGGAGAAGGAGATAAAGAAACGGGTTCCCATAGAACCGGTACAAGAGGCTCCTGTCGTGGTGAAGGTGCTCCCCAAGGCCAAGGAGGGCGTCCCCGGCGGCCCAAAGAAGAGGGTGGTTGTAAAGAAGGCCCTTCCCAAGAAGAGTGCGATGCAAGGGTTCTCCCTTCCGGATGACTCTCAGGTTGCCCCTAAAAAGGGGACTTACACCTGGGAGACGGTCATCGAGGTGGTACGTCCAAGCAAGTACAGCTATCGCCGTGATGATGATCGCCCGAGGGTGGCTGCCAAGCGCGAGGACCGTCCGTGGGGCAACAGCGGAGCTCCCTCTGCCGTCGTTGATACGAGTCCAACTGCCGGAGGAACCTTTGCTGATTTCATGAAAGTAAGCGAGGAGCGAAAGAAACGAGACAGGAAGAAAAAGAGGTAAAGTAACAAAAGTGTTATAATAAAAACATTCTGTTATACTATGGACACAATTGTCGCTTTTCTGTTAGGCTCTCCCGTATTGGAGGCAGCATGAAAATAGCGATAGTTGGATATGGAAAGATGGGAAAACTCATACGCAAGGGCGCCCTTGATCTTGGTCATGAGGTGGTTGCCGTGATAGACCCCGTCTCCCCGTTACCAGAGGTCACCGATACCCACCTTGATGCTTCTACGCTCAACGGGAGCACCGTGGCCATTGATTTTACCCACCCCTCTGTTGTGGTGGACAACATAGTGCTCTACGCCCGTCTGGGCATCCCGGCGGTCATTGGGACCACCGGGTGGTACGACCAGGTCCCTGCACTCAGGGAAGCCATCGATGAAAGCTCGTGCTCCATCATCTACAGCGGCAACTTCTCCCTTGGGGTAGCCCTCTTTTTCCAGGTCGTCAAACATGCATCCCGTCTCTTTGGCAAAAGCGGTCTCTACGACCCCTTTATCCAGGAGACGCACCATGCCCAGAAAGCTGACAGCCCTTCAGGGACAGCGGTGATGCTCTCTCAGATGGTATTGGAAAACACCCCGGACAAGAGTGCTATCTATAGCGATACCTTGCACCGCAGGCGCGAGGATGGGGAGATCCATGTCGCTTCGGTGCGGGGTGGTTCAGTGCCTGGAACCCATACAGTAACATTTGACAGCCAAGACGACACCATTGAGCTTACCCATCGGGCACGGTCCCGGGAGGGCTTTGCCTCAGGTGCCCTGAAGGCTGCATCATGGATAACCGATGGTAGAAAAGGGTTTTTCACCCTTGATGCCATGCTCGAAGATGTATTTTTAAGGGAGCGTGTATAGTGAAGGATATTAATTTCAGGGGAGTGTTTACCGCCATGGTAACCCCTTTTACCAAGAAGGATTTTTTGGATGAGGATATGCTACAGCAGATCGTCGAGACTCAGATCGCCAGCGGCGTATCAGGGCTTGTGCCCTGTGGAACCACAGGCGAGAGCCCGACCCTCAGCCACGATGAGCATGACAGGGTCATCGCCCTCACCGTCAAGTTTGCCGACGGCAGGGTGCCGGTTATCGCAGGGACCGGCTCGAACGCCACCAGCGAGGCTGTACGGCTCTCCCGTCACGCCCAGGAGGTAGGATCAGATGCGGTTCTGCTGGTAAATCCCTACTATAACAAGCCTACCCAGAAGGGGCTCTTTTTGCACTTCAAGGCGATAGCCGACAGTGTGGACATCCCTTGCATCCTGTATAACATTGCAGGAAGGACCGGGGTCAACATCGAGACAGCCACCGTGAGGGCCTTAAGCGAAGCGTGTCCGAATATCGGAGGGGTCAAGGAGGCCAGTGGCAACCTTGCGCAGATGCAAGCTGTCATAGCACAGACCCATGGAGGCTTTCGAGTCTTAAGTGGTGATGACAACCTCTGCCTGGACCTTATCGAGTCCGGAGGGGATGGGGTTATCAGCGTAGGGTCGAACATCTGCCCCAGATACATATCCGAGATGGTGGGCCTTGCCCTCAAGGGCGATATGAAGGGAGCTCGGGCGATGGAAGCAACCCTTGCCGGATTCTTCAAGGCTTGCTTTCTTGAGACAAACCCAATCCCCATCAAGACTGCCATGGCACGCTATGGCTGGTGTGAGGAGTCCTTCCGCCTGCCGATGTGTACGTTTGAGAATGAAGAAAATCGCGCCAAGCTCTATGCTGAGCTGGATAAACTGGATGCACTAGGTGCCTTGACGAGGAGAATTTGACGTGGCTACGATAAATAAGAATTTTGAGAAGTTGGCAAGTGGATACCTGTTTCCTGAGATTGCCAGGAGAACTGCCCTCTGGCAGAAAACCAACCCCAATGCAGATGTAATGCGCCTTGGTATCGGCAACACCACCGAGGCACTGCCCCCCGCTGTCTGTAGTGCCATGCACCAGAAGATTGAGGCGTTGGCAGACCGCAGCACCTATAGCGGCTACGGTGATGAGCAGGGGGACACCTACCTTCGTGAGGGGTTGGTCCACTACTACAAGCGCTATGGGGTCACCCTTGATGCAACAGAATTCTTCATCAGTGACGGTGCCAAAAGTGACGCGGCAAACCTGCAGGATATTTTCAGCACGAACAATGTGGTGGCGATCCAGGATCCTGCCTACCCAGTCTATGTCGACAGCAACGTAGTTGCAGGAAGAACCGGCCTTTTTGACAAGGAAAAAGGTCGCTACAACGGCTTTGTCTACCTGAACTGTAATGAGGAGAACGGCTTCAACCCCTCCCCCCCGGAGGAGAAGGTCGACCTCATCTACCTCTGCAGTCCCAACAACCCCACCGGGGCGGTCATGACGAAAGAGGAACTCAAGGGTTTTGTCGACTATGCCATCGAGCATAAGAGTGTCATCATCTTTGACAGTGCATACAGTGAATACATCACCGAGGAGGGGTACCCCCGCTCCATCTACGAGGTGGAGGGGGCACAAAAGTGTGCCATTGAGATAAACAGCTTCTCCAAGTCCTCCGGTTTTACCGGTGTAAGGCTCGGGTGGACCATCGTCCCCAAGGCACTGGAGTGTGAGGACGCCAAGGCGGGGGTGCTCAACTCCCTGTGGAACAGGCGCCAGTGCACCTTCTTCAACGGAGCAAGCAATATCGCCCAGGCAGGGGGCTTTGCCGCCCTCACCGGTGAAGGCTACAAGGAGAGCCGGGCCCTGGTCGACTACTATATGGAGAATGCCCGCCTCATCCGTGAGGGTTTGACCAGGGTGGGCCTTACCACATATGGTGGGGTCAACAGCCCCTACATCTGGGCAAAGACACCTGCCAACATGCCCAGCTGGGACTTCTTTGACCTGTTGCTGGACTCCTGTCATGTGGTTGTCACCCCAGGTGCCGGCTTCGGTCCTGCAGGGGAGGGCTTTGTAAGGGTCTCCTCCTACGGACATCGCGAAAATGTTGAAAAGGCAATTGCTTCAATAGAGGAGAACCTAAAGATATGAGTGAGAAAACACTTCCCCTGAACGCTGAAAAGCTCTACCTTCTGGCCAAGGATATTCCCACCCCTTTCTATCTGTATGATGAGAAGGCCATCGTGGAGAATGCACGACGATTTACCAGTCTGTTCTCCTGGGCACCGGGCTTTCGCAACTACTATGCGGTCAAGGCTTGTCCCAACCCGAGCATCCTCTCTATCCTGAAGAAGGAAGGATTTGGCACTGACTGTTCGTCGCTTCCTGAGATGATTATGAGCGAAGCGTGCGGTATCACTGGCGAGGACCTCATGTTCACCAGCAACAACACCCCACCTGAGGAGTTTGTAGAGGCGCACAGGCAGGGGGCCATCATCAACCTTGATGACATCACCCACATCGATGCGATGATTGAAGCGCTGGGCGAAGTGCCTTCGCTGATCTGCTTTCGCTACAACCCCGGACCCGAGCGCACCGGCAACGCCATCATAGGCAACCCTGTGGAGGCAAAGTACGGTCTGACCACAAGCCAGATAGTCGAGGCGTACAAGATTATGAAGGAGAAGGGCAGTACACGCTTCGGCCTGCATACCATGGTAGCCTCCAACGAACTTGACGGCACCTATATTGTAGAGACTGCAAGGATGCTCTTTGACCTCTGTGTCAGGATCCAGAAAGAGGCTGGGGTGAGGATTGAGTTCATCGACATGGGAGGAGGTATCGGCATCCCCTACAAGCCCGAGGATGAGGCTATGGACCTCCAGGCGGTAAGTGAAGGGATGCAGGAGCTTTACA
>CAZPOJ010000021.1:0-26645 GCA_964588005.1 uncultured Sphaerochaeta sp. | reverse complement strand
CACGCTTAACCACCTCAGTGAAAAGGAGATGCGCAAGCTTAGGTGGAACAATATTGTCATGATGTTCCAGGCTTCGCAGAGCTCATTCAATCCTGTGACCAAGATCCAGACCCAGTTCATTGATACTGCCTTCGCCCACAACCCCCAGGCGAACACCCAAGAGGTGCTCAAACGATCAAAGGAGTTGTTGGAACTCGTCTATCTGGACAGTGAGACAGTGCTTAACGCCTATCCTCATGAACTGTCGGGGGGGATGAAGCAGAGAACTCTGATAGCCCTCTCCCTTCTGCTCGATCCTCAGCTGGTCATTCTTGACGAGCCGACCACAGCCTTGGACCTGATAACCCAGAAGAAGATCCTGCACCTCCTAAACGATCTTCGCGCCTCCCAGGGGTTCAGCATGATGTTCATCACCCATGACCTTGGCATCGTTACCCAACTTGCCGATAGGGTGGTCACCATGTATGCAGGGACTGTCGTGGAGAATGCCCCGACAGAGGTTTTCTTCTCCCATCCGCTACACCCCTACAGCAAAGGGTTGCTCAAGGCGATTCCCTCCCTTGATGCTTCTTTTGAACAGCTCTACTCCATCCCAGGATCCACCCCGGACCTGGTGGAGAAGATAGAAGGGTGCTTGTTTTGCCCCCGGTGTGCACACTGCTTTGACCGCTGCACTACAGAGATTCCCGCCTTGAAAAGAGTTGGTAAGGACAGATGGGCTGCCTGCCATCTCCTAGAGGAGGAAGCCAATGTCATTTATTGAAATACGTAATCTACAAAAGAGTTTTCATAACCGTAAAAGTGGAACGGTAAACATCCTGCGCTCCATCGATCTGAGCATGGAAGCCGGAGAGACCGTGTGCGTGGTAGGAGAGTCGGGGTGTGGTAAGACAACCCTGGGCAAGATCCTTGCAGGGTTGCAGGAGTATAGCGGGGGATCCTTTACCTATAAGGGAGAGGAGGTAGCCACCCTACGCAAGGAGAACTGGAAGGCATTTCGCCTTGATGTGCAGATGATCCACCAAAACCCCTACGACTCGCTCAACCCCACCCAGATGGTTTTTGACATGATCGCAGCCCCGCTTCGCCACCACAAGAAGATACGGGAGTTCAACGCCCTGTATGCCGAGGTCGTACGCCTGTTGGAGATGGTTGGACTGACCCCTGTGGAGGATTTCATTGACAAGTATCCGGCCAACCTATCAGGGGGGCAACGACAGAGGGTATCCATAGCGAGGGTCCTCTCCATGGACCCGAAGTTCATCGTAGTTGATGAGGCTACCAGCATGATCGACACCTCGATGCGCATCAGCTTGCTGGCTACCTTGAAGAAGATCCAGGAGGAACTGCAGGTGGCGTACCTCTACATCACCCATGACCTGGCCCTGGGCAGATACTTCGCATGGGGACAGAGACTGGCGGTCATGTACCTGGGGCAGATAGTAGAATTGGGACCGACTGAAGGTATGATAGGCGACCCCCATCACCCGTATACCAAGGCGATCCTTTCAGCTGGGAGGGTGGAGGACGAGGATAGCTACGACCTCAAGGGGGTGGATATCCCCTCCTTCAGAAATATACCCCAAGGGTGTTCGCTCTCCCCACGCTGTCCGGAGATGATACCGGGGTTGTGCGACAAGAAAACCCCTGAGCTTTTACAAGTTGGAGCCGATCGTTTTGTCTCCTGCCACCTGTACGGAGAAGAAGGAAAGCGTTCCATGGCTGAGAAAAAAATTGAACAGGAGCAGCGATGAAGCGGAATATTATGCGAATATTTGCCCGTCTCATGCTCCCGTTGGGCTTGGTGATTCTGATCTTGAGTATTTGGATACTTCCTTTTCAGGAGGGAGGAAGTGCTGATCACTTTATTACGCTAATTGATATTGCGTTGGGCTCTGTCCTGACGGTGTTGGGAGTGTTTCTTCTCCTTCGGGAAAGACACCATAGAAAAGACTCATGATTCAATCAAGGAGGTTGAGATGAGAAAGAAAAGTACCGGTATTCTGATTACTCTGTGTTTATTGGTTGCCCTTAGTGTTGTGCCCCTGATGGCACAGGGCGCACCAGAGGCAAAAGCCCCTGTGAGTGTGGGCCCTGTTATGGCTCCTACCTTTGCAGGTGGCTGGCCCTATCCGATCCCCCCGACTGGGCATTTCAACATGTTTGTTGCAAATGCCATCGAACTGAAGTTCTGGCGTGAAATGCACCAGCTTCCCCTCGCTCTCTATGTCAATGCAACCGGTGAATATACACCGATGCTGGCCAAGAGTTGGAATATTGATGAAGCTGCCAAAGTCATGCATGTCGAACTGCAGGATGCCAAGTGGCTCACCGGAGAAAAAGTGACGGCTAAGGACGTGTGGACGACCTTCTACATCTACCGCCTGATGGGAAACCCCGCATGGAACTATATCGAGGATGTCAAAGTAGTTTCTGACACCAAGGTAGACTTTACCATAAAGAATCCCACCCCACTGTTTATCCGCAACGCCCTTCGTAAGCCTATCGTAGACACCCTGACCTACGGTGAGTATGCCGAGAAGACCTCCGCCTTGGTCAAGAAGGGCTTGGACTCCTCCTCAGCTGAGTGGAAAAACCTCGTAGCTGACTTCAACTCATTCAGACCTGCAATGGTCAATGCAACCGGTCCTTACTATATCGACCCTGCAAAGGTGAGTCAGGCTAGCATCGAGATGCCCATCAATAAGAACTCCTTCCTTGCTGACAAGGTGAAGTTCAAGACCCTTACCATCTACAACGGAGACGTACCCGATCTTACTCCGCTGGTACTCAGTGGACAGATGGACTACCTCACCCACGTATTCCCCGCTTCCTCCATGCTCGCTTTCGAGCGCGCCGGCTATAGCTTCGTGCAGCTCCCTGGTGTTGATGGCTTGGCCATCTATTTCAACCATAACATCAAGCCCCTTGATGATGTACGAGTGCGTCAGGCAATGGCTCACGTAATCGATCGCGACCGTATTGGCCTGTTGGCACTTCCTGGTGTCTCTGTAGGTGTCTACTACGCTACCGGCCTTGGTGATGGTGTTACCGAGAGTTGGGTGGATGTTTCGAAGTTGAATGCCTATCAGGTTGACCTGGAAAAAGCTGCAGCTCTGCTTCGTGATGCCGGCCTGACCAAGAAGGGCGACCAGTGGTATCTTGCAAACGGCAAGCCCTTTGAGCTCTCCTTGCAGTGCCCCAGTGGCTGGGCCGATGCCTCCACTGCCGCTACTGAAGCAGCACAACAGCTCTCTGCCTTTGGCATCAAGACTGTCTTCAACGGTATTGAGTCAACTCAGAGAACCCCTAACATCAACAGTGGCAAGTTCGAGTTGGCCATGTCGTTCTTTGGTACCGGACAGCCTCACCCGATGTATGCCTACGAGGGACCTCTCTTGGCCAGCAACACCGGCAGCGGTGGTGTAGGAATCGCCTTCCCGATGGTCCAGAAGACCTCTCGTGGAACCGTTGATTTCAACGCTCTCATTGAAAACTCCGTCAAGGGTTGGGACGTTGCAGCTCAGCGGGCGATCATCAGTGAGCTTGCCGTTGCATACAACGAGTTGCTTCCTGTGCTTCCGATCTATACCAAACAGAGTCGTAACCTGAGCAGTAACGGTCTGCGCACTGTCTGGGAAGGTCCTGAGAACCTCTATCGCAACTCCGCCGGTGATGACAACTTCGTCGTCTACCAGCTGTTGCATGGAATGATCAAGGCCAAGTAAGAGTAGTATTGCAGGAGCCGCTGCCTATAAGAGGTAGCGGCTCCCTCTTCTTTCCATTTTTGGTTTTGATCCATTCTTTTTTTCATGACCGTATGAAATGTGTGTATATGCACGCTCTGCATATATCTTGTACTGAATATAAAGGCAGAAGGATTGCTGTGCATCTTATACCCCAACCCAAACATATCACCATTCAGGATACAACTTGTGACGCCCTTCTGGGCTTCTCCATCCGCCTGATACCCCCCTCATTACAAGAGTACTGCAAGGCTCTTCTCCCCTATGTAACCGAGCGGGGCATACCCATCCATCTTGGGAGCAACCGCGTAGAGGTCCCTGCTGACCTCTCCCATGGGAAGCGGGTGCAAAGCCAGGCATACAGGCTGGAGATCACCACCGCTGCTATCTTGATAGAATCTGAGAGCGACAGCGGTTTTCGTGATGCCATAGCAACACTGCGCCAGATCTGGCTGCAAAATAGCAGCAACCTGCCGTGCGTGATAATCGAGGACTATCCCTCCATCCCTATCCGCGGGATGATGCTCGACGTCTCCCGAGGAAAAATTCCCACCCGAAAGAAGTTGGAGGAGATCGTACTCCTTCTTGCCTCATACAAGTACACCATGCTGCAGCTCTACATGGAGGATTGCTTTATCCTGGAGAGCCACCCCGCCCTGGGGGTGCTCAACGGATTTTACGACAAGAGCGAGGTCCTCTGGCTGGATGCGCTGTGCAAACGGTTCGGCATTGAACTGCAACCAAATATCCAAAGCCTTTCGCATGTCCACGGCCTGGTACGCAACCCTGGCTACCAGGAGCTTGCTGAAGGTCCTGCCCTCTTTAGCTTTGGAGCGGGGAACCCTGATGTCTACTGCCTGCTTGATGACATCCTGGGCGAGGTCATGCCTTGGTTCACCTCAAAGACCATTAACCTCGACCTTGATGAGGCGTATGACCTGGGTACCGGCTACAGCAAGGCAGCAGTTGGGGATAAGGGATCACGAAGGGTCTTCTTGGAGCATATCAACGCTGTGGCTTCCTTGGCCCGCAAGCATGGGGCCCGTCAGATCTTTATCTGGGGGGACTGCCTCAACACCCATCCAGGACTGGGGGATGAGGTCGATGAGGATGTGTTCTTCATCGACTGGAACTACAACCCTCTTGAGCACTTTCCTTCCCTGGAGAATCATGACGGAGCGAAGAAGCCTTTTTGGGTTGCCCCCGGAACGAGCTCCTGGAATGGCCTTTTTCCCCGAGTGCAGAATGCTAATACAAACTTGAAGAACTTTGTTTTTGAAGGGCTAAAACGACAATCTGAAGGTGTTTTAGTCACCCATTGGGGTGATTACGGCCATCATCAGCCGATCTCCTTTAGCTATCATGGCTTTGTGGTGGGAGCTGAACACGCCTATAACGGAGGGACAACCTCTGAGCAAGCCTTGGAGAAGGCTATGGCCAAGCTCTTCTTTTTCGATGCTAAACAGAAGGAGGGTTTTGACCTGCTTGCACAGATCAACCTCCTGCCTTCCATCACCAACACCTTCAAGAGCCAGTCGTTCTACGCTCTATTTGACGACCTTTTCAAAGGCCTGTCCATAGAAGGTGATGACCGTTATCCTCCCATCGCACAAGAGACCTTCCGCCAGATACAAGAGAAGGCAAGCCAGGCCCTAGAGGCCTTCAGCGAAAGTGGAGCCGGCCTGACGTTCCATCAGGAACTGCTTCAGAGCGCCGCTTCCCTGGAGTTTGTCGGGCGTAAAGGACTCCTCAGTTATGAGATACGTGAAGCCTTCTCCTCAGGTGAGGTAGATGAGAGCACTATCCTGGGCTGGATCATAGCTATCAAGCTGCTCTACCGAGACTTCCTCTCCCTCCGTCACCGCTTTACTGAGCTTTGGGAGGAGGAGGCAGTGGATATCGGAAGGGAAGGGGCCCTGTACTTTTTTGCCCATGCCTCGTCCCGGTTTGCAGAAGCTGTCATCTGGTTGAACAAGCAAAGACTCGCCCTTGCAGAGGGAGCGAGCGTAGATACAGAGATGAAGACCTATCAGGCCCATGAGGGGTATACCACCTTGTGGACTGGCAACTGCACGAACCTTTGGGATCGTGCCTACCCTTGGAGATGATTATGCAAAAGAACACTACCTATTCGCTACTACCCCAGCCCCAGAGTATTGTATATGGCTCGGATGGATTTAATGTGCACCACCCCGATTGGCATGTTGTCAGCAATGCAAGTGCTATAGGGCAAAGGGTGAGAAAAAGCCTCCCTTTCAAGGATGCGGCTTTTGTAGATAAACCCCCTGTGGATGGTGAGAGGTTCTTTGTACAGATCGGTAAGACCCAAGACCTGAAAAAAGAGTTTTCCCTTGGTGAACTGCCTGCCCATCCCCAAGGGTATACCCTGATAGTGGACAGCGATTATGTCTATATCGCCAGCACAACCGAGAGGGGGTTGTTTTATGGCTACACTACGTGGCAACAGCTGATACAACAAAGTGACAGAACTATTTCCTCCCTCACCATCCAGGACTGGCCTGTGCTGGACAACCGAGGCCTGATGCTCGACATCTCACGAGGCAGGGTATTTACCTTGGAGTATCTCAAGGACCTTGTGCTCACCCTCTCCTCCATGAAGATAAATGTCTTGCAGCTCTATACCGAGCACACCTTTGCCTTCTCCTTCCTCGCCTCAGTCCATGTAGGATCAGACCCTATAACAGCAGAGGAGATACGACTCCTTGATGCTTGGTGTAAGGAGAACTATATAGAACTGCAGGCAAACCTGCAGTCCTTCGGTCACTGCTACCGCTTGCTTACCACCAAGGGGTACCGGCACCTTCGTGAGAGCGACCTCTACTGGACGCTCTCTCCCAGCGTAGAGGAGAGCTACACCCTCCTGGACAAGATGTATGGAGAGTTCCTACCCAACTTCACCTCCTCTATACTCAATGTTGACTCGGATGAGACCTACGACCTTGGCTCTGATAAGAGTGCCGCCCTGATGCGCGAGATGGGCCAGGGGCCGCTTTATCTCAAGCATCTTTTGCGTTTACGCTCCCTTGCAGCAAAACAGGGCAAGACCCTTATGGTATTCGGAGATGTGATACTCAACCATCCGGAGCTGCTGGGTGAGGTCCCCGATGACATCATCTTCCTTGATTGGATATATGATCCCCTTGAGCACTATCCGACTCCAGCCAAGTTTGCCAAGGCAAAGAAGAAGTTCTGGGTATGCCCGGGTACCGGTGCCTGGAACAGCCTGTTCCCCAGACAGGAGGGAGCGTACCGCAACATCACCGACCTCACCCTTGAGGGGATAGCGCAGGGGACAGAGGGGATGCTGCTTTGCGACTGGGGTGACCATGGTGCCTATTCGATGCCAGCTTTTACCTATTACTCCTATGCCGTGGCAAGCCAGGTGAGCTGGAGGGGCAAGGATGCAGGCCCTGATGCCGTCAATAAGGCGTACTCACTCACTATGGAAGAGCCCTCCCTGGAGCCCCTCCACACACTGCTGCCTGAAATCTATCGCCTCCCTGCGCTCTGGTCGAAGAACCGCAGCCAGTGTGTAATAGCCCTGTTTGACGAGCCCCTGCAGGGGAGGATGCTTACCCACCCCCTCCCTCCGGAAGATTTGCATTATTTCAAGGCCCTTCCCCAAGGGGTGGCGGGTGTGCTGGACAAGGAGAGCCATCACTTGATGAGGCCCCTGTTCTCCCTCTCAGAGGAGACCCTTGAGGCAATAGGGGAGATAGCAACAAAGGCAAAGCCTATGAGTGATGCTCTTTCCAACCCCTCGTTGAAGGCTCAGTATGGGTGGCTCGTCGATTCCTTGAAGCTTCTTTCTGACAAGGTGCAGCTAGGACGGCAGATACGGGAAGGATTCAAGGCGACCGCTATTGATTGTGATCTGATCCTTGACTGGGAACGGGAGCTGCGTCTCTTGATAGGCAGGTATGCAAGCCTGCAGATCGATTTCATTGATATCTGGCGCACCTTTGCCAAGCAGAGTGAGATAGCCATCACCCTCACATACTTTGCCCACATCATCGAACGCCTTGATTACCTCAAGGCTTGGTTGGGTGTGCAACGGGAGGCACTGGAGACAAACCATGAGGTCGACTACAGTTTTGCCAGCTATGAGACAGCAGGATACAAGTCGTTGCCTACGTACTAGCAGAGCATAGGAAAGAAAGAAGAACCCAGAAGAAGAAACAAGAATCAAGAAAAAACATGGAATAATGAAAATAGAAAGCCCTGTGCACAAATCCTCTCTTGAGGGTTTGTGCACAGGGCCTTCTCTATGAGCAAGGATTACGACTCGATGGCCCCCTTCTTCTTTGCATAGATGGAAGATCCTATCATAGCCAGGAGGGTGAATATATAGGGGATGGCCAGGATAAAGTCAGAGGGGATGTTCAAAGCCCCCTGGGCATAATTGGAGAAGGCGTCTGCCAGCCCAAAGATAAAGGCGGCTATGAGCAGGCCTAAGGGCCTTTTGTTTCCCAAGAAGATTACCACCAGAGCTATCCACCCTTTTCCTGCGGTGATGTTTGGAACAAAGGCTCCGAGGTTGAGGGTAAGCAGAGCTCCGCCCAGGCCACAGGTGAACCCTGAGATAAGAAAAGAGGCGAATCGGTATCGGTTGGGGTGCATACCCAAGGAGGAGAGTGCCTCAGGGTGCAACCCTGTTGCTCGTATCCTGAAGCCAAAGGGAGTCCTGTAGAGGAGAAATGAGAAGAGGGCGAGCAAGATCCAACTCAGATAGACAAAGAGGGAGTGCCCTATGAAAATATCCCCTAGGATGGGAATCTTTGCCAATGCCGGGGTTCCCAGGAGGGGAAGGGGGGCGATGGTGTCAAAGACAACCACCCCCTTGTTGGCGAATAGGGAGAAGGAGAGTACCACCGTAAGCCCTGAGGCAAAGAGGTTTACCGCTAGGCCCGTGATGAAGACATTGGACTTGAGGTTGAGGGTAACTGAGGCCAGTATCGCTGAAAGGAGCATGGTGGCTCCGATACCAAGCAAGGTTCCCAGGACCATGCTGCCTGTATAGTAGGTAAAGACCACCGAAGCGAACGCCCCGGTGAGCAACAAGCCCTCCAAGGCGATGTTCAGCGTGCCCGACAGTTCGGTAAAGAGACCTCCCATCGAAGCAAGCAGGAGGGGGGTCATGATGGTCACCGCACTATGGAGGATGGGGATGGTGAACTGCATTAGAGGACCCTCCTCTTCTTTTCAAACAAGGTAAGCAACACTTCGCTGCTGATGAGGAAGAAGACTATCGACTGTACAATGGCAGCTATCTCAAAGGTGACATCAGAGTGAAGCATCGCACTGCGAGCCCCTGCCTCTATGTAGGCGAAGAACAGGGCCGCAGGTATTACTGCCGAAGGCTTGCTCTTAGCGATCAGGGCGACGGCAAGGCCGTTCCAGCCCATGCCTGCAGAGAATCCCTTGATGGTGGCGAAGTAGGTGCCATAGACGGCAAATCCTCCTCCAAGCCCATAGAGGAAGCCGCTGAGAAACATGGGCAGAACGATGTACTTCTTGGTGTTGATGCCCCCATACTGGGCAAATCGGCTGTTGAGCCCTGTCATCCGCAGTTCGTATCCGCTTTTCGTCTTGTAGAGATAGATATGGACCCCTATCACCACAAAAACAGCAAAGAACAGGGCTGTGCTGAGATTTGAGGGGGGGAGCAGGGAAGAGAGCCTGAAGGTTTGGGGAATCTTCCTTGTGGCTATCAGGCTGGTTGAGGGATCCATGAAAGGACCTGCAATGAGGTAGTTTACTATCAGTACCACGGCGTTGGAGATGAGAAATGAGGTTATGAGCTCGCTGGTATTCCATTTCATGCGCAGGAAGCCTGAAAATCCTGCAAGGGCTCCTGCGACAGAAGCTCCGGCAAAGAGGGCCAGAAGGGCTCCCAGCACCCCTAGCGGTGCTAAGGCGATCGCAGTGAGGGTGGTAGCCAGAGCTCCGCTGTAGATCTGTCCTTCCCCCCCTAGGTTGAAGTTGCCAGACCTCATGGCAAGGGAGACCCCCAGGCCACCGAAGATAAGGGGAATCGCACTGTTGAGCATATTGCCAAAATAGTAGGTGTTGAGTAGGGGGCCCAGGAAAAAGTACCGCAAGGTCTTTGCCGGGGTCTTGCTGAGCAACAGCGACAGCAGAATCACCCCTGCCAGGGCTATTACAATGATCAAGAGGCTCCCAGCACCTGAGCGCAGGGTCGAGTCGATTTTTTTACGGGTAAGCTCTCTCTTGTCAAGCACGGATACCCCCCTCTCCCCTGATGCCGAGCATATACTCGCCTATCTCTTCCTTGGAGAGGTTTCTGGCCTCCTCCCCTGCAAAGGATACCACACGCGTTCCCCTGTAGAGGACGATGATCCTGTCTGCAATAGTGAGGATTTCATCAAGGTTGGAGGAAATGAGGATGACAGCGGCCCCCTTGTCCCGAAGGGCGGCCATCTGTTTGTACACAAACTGACTGCTGGCGATATCAAGGCCCCAGGTGGGTTCGGAGAAGACGATGTAGTCCTGGAACCGTTCAATCTCCCTGGAAAGAATTACTTTTTGGATATTTCCTCCCGACAGGGTGCCTATGGGCATCTGGGCGGTGGCTTTGATTGAGTAGCGCTCCAAAAGGTCGTTGGTGTACCTGGTCACTCGCTTTTGGTCCAAAAAACCATTCTTCTTGAACGTTCCGCTCGCTCCCACGATAATGTTCTCCTGCACACTCGCCTTGAGGGAACTGCCTATCTTCAGCCTGTCGGAAGGGACATAGGCAAGACCCTGCTTGCGCAACAACTCTGATCCTATATTGGTGATGTCCTCTCCATTATGCAGGACCTTGCCATTAAAGGTGGGGATAAACCCTCCCAAGACAGCCTCAAGGACACCCAGCCCGTTGCCGCTGACCCCTGCAAAGCCGAGTATCTCCCCTGAGTAGGCGGTAAAGCTGAGGTTGTTTAGTAGGGGCCTCTCCTGCCCCTGTCTGAGCACGGTTATCTTTCTCAACTCTATAATCGGGCGGCTGTCGGCTCGTTTGGGGGGGTGTTCAATAGAGAGTGAAATACTTTTGCCCATCATCAAAGCCGATATCTGGCGCTCATCCACCTCTTTGGTCTCGTAGGTTCCGAGCATCCTGCCCTGGCGCATGACAGAGACACGGTCGGAGACAGCTTTGATCTCCTGCAACTTGTGCGTGATGAGGATGATGGATTTGCCTGTAAGGGCGAGTTGTTGCAACGTGGAGAAGAGTGACTCGATCTCCTGTTCGGTGAGCACTGCAGTGGGTTCATCCAAGATGAGGATGTCCACATCCCTATAGAGCATCTTTATGATCTCCACCTGCTGTTTTTGTCCTACGGTAAGGTTTCGTACCAGCATAGAGGCATCGATGGAGAAATGGTGACGTTCAATGACCTCATCGACAAGACGGACAGCTTTTCTCATATCATAGACGATGCCATGTTTGCGGGGTTCTATGCCCATCAGGACGTTCTGGGCAACGGTGAAATTTTCTACAAGCATGAAGTGCTGGTGGACCATGCCGATGCCCAGGCGGTTGGCAACCAGAGGCGAGGAGATATCCACTTGGTTGCCTCTAATTTTTATCGTGCCCTCTTGATGGTCTTCTAGGCCATAGAGCACTTTCATCAAGGTGGTCTTACCCGCTCCATTCTCCCCTGCAAGGCAGAGGATCTCACCTTTTTGCAACAGAAAATCGACCTCGTCGTTTGCACGGAGGTTGTTCTCTGGATATATCTTGGTGATGGCGCGCATCTCAACGGCAAGGTCCACTAACATCTCCTCTTGAAAAACAGTTCGTTGTTACAGGGCTGGCAGGGTATAGGGGACCTTGCCCTGGTAGATATCTTCCATGAAAGCATCAAAGGCTACCCTGATCTCTATGGGCAGGTTGTTGCTGTAAGCCTCATCCTCTGCAATGAAGCCGAGGTATCCCTCTTGAGCTCCGACAATACTTGCCTTTCCATACTCGATCGTCCCGTTCAAGGCATCCCTGAGGATCTCCTTGGTCAGTTTTTTCTGCTCCATCGAGCCACAACCCACTACAAAGCCGGGGGCACTTTTGTACTCGTTGGTATTGTGAAAGACAATGTAGGCTCCCTGCTCCTTGGCAACCTTGAACAAGCCTTGGGCTGCTCCTCCTGCTATGGCGGCAAAGACATCCACCCCTGCATTTTTCATGCTGGCGGCAAGGTCTGCGGCTTTGTTAGCATCAAACCAGTTCCCAATGACACGGAAGTCCACCTCGATTTGAGGGTTGACCATCCTTGCCCCGTCGAGGAAGCCAGGGACCATATGCTTGTTCAGCAGGGGGTACTCCTGGGCTGCTATGAATCCTATCTTCAAGGCCTTGTTGGCATGGGTCATGTCGCTGGTGGTTACCAGAGCTGCAAGGTAGCCAAGGAAGAGGGACTGCTCGTACTGGTTGTAGAGGTAGGTACGTATCTGTGGGTCTCCTTCCAGGAAGGCGTCGGTTATGACGAACTTCTGCTTGGGAAACTTCTTGCCTATGGATGCACAAATCTCTGGCAGGGAGGGGTTTGATCCTACTACCAGGTCGTACTCGCCGGTGGCGACCAGTGAGGTAAGTTGCTCTTCCCACTCTGCCTGGTTGAAGCCTGCCTCATACACTTTTACCGTCACTCCCTGATGCTCAGAGGCGAACTCCGTAGCTCCTTCAGCGAGAGCTGTGTAGGGGGGGCTTCCAGCTGTCACTCCGGTAATATATACCAAGATTGAGAGGGAGGGGGTAGTGGGGGCAGCACCCTCTGTCTTGCCTGCTGCACCGACAAATGAGAGGATTATGGTAACAAGTAGTACGCTACAGAGGATTTTTTTCATTGTTGTCTCCTTTTATTCGGAAAAAATCATATCATATATTGACATCTCTAAGCTTCCACCTTTGCCAGAGCCTTGTCTACACCCCAGTGGCCATGAACCAGACCATTTATTGCTTCTATCATCGCCCCTACCTTGCCAAAGGCCCAGATGTTTCTTCCCATGGCGATACCGCTTCCGCCTGCTTGCAAGGAGTCATGGATAGTTTGGAACACCTCTTGGACCGAATCCGTCTTGGCCCCTCCCAGGATGACGATGGGAACGGGACACCCCTCCACCACGCGCGCAAATGACTCGATGCTTCCGGTGTACGAGGTCTTGATGAGGTCCGCCCCGATCTCAGCGCCCATGCGTGCTATCATCCTGATCGCTTCAGGATCCTGGGAAGAGACTTTTTCCCCCCTGATGGTTCCCTTTGCCATCGCTTCCACCATGACAGGCAATCCCAGGCGGTGGCACTGGTCTATGGCAAGGGAGGCTTGCTTGATAAAGGCCCCTTCGCGTTCATGGCCGAACTTGACCGTTATGGCGGCAGAGGAGGCGCCGTAGGCGATCGCGGTCTCAGGGGTGACTATCATCTCCTCCTGAAATCTTCCTCCCAGAAGCGTGAAGCCTCCGCTCAGGCGCAATACCAGCGAAGTAGGGCGGTCCCACTCGCCTAGGGATGCATCGACAAACCCCTTGGTGGTAAGGATACCATCGACCTTTGCCTTCACACACTCTCGTACTATCTCACTGGGATTTACAATCCCTTCCATCGGACCGGCGATGGAGCCATGGTCCAAGGCGACGATGACTGTCCTTTTGTCTTGTTTGTTAAAGATTGCACGGTTGCGTAAGGTGAGTCCTGCATGCATAGCCTACTCCTTCTTGGGTTTTAGATTCCTATAGGTTGCAAAGAGCTCGTCATAGAGCTCTTTAACCTTGCTGTCTGGGGTAAAGCGGCCCTTGATCTTGACCACACTATTGGCAGCCTCCTTTAACGAGGCGAACACTCCAAGAGCATGGAGGCCAATGATGAGACCTCCCATCAGCTCGGCATCCTGCATGGCAGGAAGCAGCACCTCGCGTCCGGTTATGTCCGCCTTGAGCTGGTTTAAGAAGGGGCTTTCGCTCGGTCCTCCGGTGATTCGCAGTTGGCCGACCACAGCACCCCTCTCTTCCATGACCGTGATTACATCTCGCATGGCAAAGCAGGTGCCTTCAGCAACTGCACGCAACAACTCCCCCCTCCCAGTTCCCAGGTGCAAGCCGGAGAAGACTGCCCTTGCATCCGGATCCCAGATTGGGGCGCGCTCCCCGCTGAGGTAGGGTAAGAAGACAACCCCTCCACTGCCGGGATCTGCCTTCGCCATCTCGGCATAGAGCTCTGCATAAGATGCCTCGTTGTAGCCAACGAGGGATTTTGCCCACTCAATGGCTTTGCCTGAAGTGGAGATAATGCCTGAAACATTGTAATAAGGCTTAATGGGGTGACCGTAGGTCATCAGGCGAGGGTCTCCCAAGGGTTTTAGGGTGCAGAGGTTGATCCCCTCCGATGTTCCCGAACGGTTGCACACCTGTCCCACCTCTACAGTCCCGGTTCCTAGGATTGAGACAAAGAAGTCAGGAGCCCCTGCAAAAACAGGTATTCCTGCAGGAATACCTAAAACAGAGCTGGCTAGAGCGGTGACAGGGCCTACCAAGTCACCGGGGTTGCAAAAGGGAGGGAACTTCTCCTTGTCCAGACCGAGTTTTGTTACAAGGCCCTCTGTCCAGTACCACTGGGTGGAGTCATCGGAGTGGATGATCGCCACAGTCTTCCCTGTCAGTAGATAGTCCAGGTACTCGTGCGATGAGAGAAGCCAGAGGCTCTTCTCATAGGTCTCCCTTTCGTTGTGGAAGAGGTAGAGCGCCTTAGGGAGAAAGAAGCCGGAGTCGACAAAAGTTCCCAGCAGCTCGCTAATCTCAGAAGACTCCCTCACAGGGCGCCGGTCCAGCCAGGTCCTGGCCATGGCCGTCCTGGCATGGAGAACTCCACCTGTGCTCTCGGGCTCTCCCAGTACAGGCACGAGGGTAGGGCCGTTTCCGCTGATGACTACAGCCTTGACCTGTGTAAGATCGCCAAGGCCTTGGCAAACCTTTGCCAGGGCCTTGCTCCAGAGGATAGGATCGATCTCGTGCGCAGCTGATGGGTTTTCTATCGGTGCGTGGTCGATGGAGAGGAGAACCCCGTCTTCCCTGAACAGAGCTGCCTTGAGGGTTGTTGTGCCGAGGTCTATAGTCAGAATCACTTTCTACTCCATCCTTATCAGTATGCGATAGTTTCTCTTATCCAGAGAGGCTGTCATAGCTTCTTCGAATTTATCCAAGGGGTATGTCTTGCTGATAAGCTCGGTAACCCCGATGGTCTTGTTCGAAAGTACCCTCACCGCTTGATTGAAATCAATCTCACTTCGCCCTTCAGAGCCGGTAATCTGGTACTCCTGCCTATGGACAGTGTTCATATCTATGGGAAACTTAGGCCTGTCATCATAGGAGGAGAATACATTGACTCTTCCTCCTGGGGCAAGCGCTTGGAAGGCCAGCTTTGCAGCACTCTTGGAAGAAGTGGTTATGATACAGCACTCAACCCCACGTCCCCGTGTAAGGGCCTTCACCTGCTTGAGCACCTGCTCATCATCTGAAGCATCAAGGGCGGCAAGGCAGCCCATCTTCCGGGCATCCTGAAGCCGGTTCGTATCTATATCACTGATGATGGCCTTCGCACCCATCGCCTGCGCCGCTTTCATATGGAGCAGGCCCATGGTCCCCGATCCAAGGATGAGGATGGTCTCTCCCATCTGCAGGCCGACTTTTTTCAAGGATCGTAGTGAACAGGCAAGGGGTTCTATAAGAGCTGCATACTCGAGCGGGAGCTCTTTGGGCAACCTGTGCGCCTGGTCGGGGCTCACGGTCATGTACTCGGAGAGGGCACCCAGCACATGCTGGCCCTCGTTAAACCTGTTTTCGCAGAGGTTGGTGTTCCCTGCGAGGCATGCAGGGCAGATACGGCAACGATTGACCAGATCCAAAGCGACGTGGTCCCCTACGGCATGGCTTGATATCACCGCACTTCCTACCGCCACAACTATGGCCGATGCTTCATGACCCCCTATGATGGGTAGGTAGATAGTGCGCTCTCCTGTATAGAGGCGTTGTTCCAAGGTACAGATTCCACAGTAGGCAATCTTGACCAAAAGCTCATTGTTAAGGGGGGTTGGCTGTTCAGTCTCTCGAATCTCCACTTGGTTAGCTCCGGTTATGTATGCACTTTTCATGACTTGCCTCACTTGTATACCTTGATGATGGCCTTTGGCTGTATCTCTTTGTATAGTCTGAGCTCCCCCTCAAGGGGTGTCAAGATAAATTTCTCCTACACAAGACATGCAGGGAGACCAGGCTCTCTGGCCCGCAAGGCAGAACCGTGAGGTAGTATGCATTTCTACCTGAAAGATTGTCAGGATGGATGACAGCTGAGGACCGGGTTTATACAAACCGCTGTATGCCTGTGCTTGCCTATCCTTATGGTGACAACAGGTAACAGCAAACGGTATAAGAACGTCCAGCTGTTTTATGAGCAATGTCAAAATATAGGGTTTTCCTGTATAGTTAATTGAACTGCAAATCAAGAGGTACATTAATGTTTACTATAGAATTTATTGTTCCCTATGAGAAACTGGTTGGTGTGGTGCAAGAAGCGTTTGCAGAGCATCCTAAGAAGGTTGAAATACGATCATTGGTCAACAGGGTTGGAATTGATGCCATAAAGCAGACTGAACTGTCTGGTGATATATTCATTGCGAGAGGACTTACAGCCTCGTATCTTACCCAATTGCAACAAAAGGGCCTCGTTGTCGAGCTTCCAATGAGTGGGTACGACATCCTTCGTGCCATGTCGGAAGGTGTTGAAAAGTATGATGCAAAGAATATTGCACTCATAGCCACTCCAAATGCAGTCTATGGAGTCAACAATTTTACCACTAGGTTCTTGCCTTCCGTGAAAACCTATGAAGTTGGGCCCCTTGATAGCCTGGACTTGTTCATCGACAGGGCTTTGGCAGATGGGTCTGACTTGATCATTGGCGGAGATTCGGTCTTTTCTCGGGCAACACAGCGGGATATCCCGGCTATCAGGATTGAAACAGGTAAGGAAAGTGTACGCCAGGCGATCGATGAAGCATGGCGGTTGTTCCATCTTAGTGTGGAGGAACGCACCCGAGTACAAAGGCTTAATGCCCTTATAGAACATGTGCATGAAGGCATCATAGCTGTAGACAATGAGAAACGCATAACCTTGTATAACCATTATGCGTTGGAATTACTTGGTTCCGACTTGCAAATGATGATTGGGAATCCCTTGTCCGACATTTTGCCGGCTCTTGATATACCTGACTTCACGCACTTGCGTAAACCCCAGATGGGTGAATTCCTTACCTTGCAAGGGGGAGTCAGAGTTGCTGTAAGTCGAGTCCCTGTTCTCGTGAACAATAAATTTGCAGCAGGTGTCATTACTCTTCAAAAACTTTCACACATCCAGAAGATAGAGACTCGGATACGAAAAGAAGCAAACAGGAAAGGCTTGGTGGCGAATTACGACTTTGCAATGATACTCGGGTCCAGCCCCGCAATGCTTACGACCAAGGAGCAGGCAAAGGGGTTTGCGCGAGTGCAAGCGAATGTGTTGTTGGTCGGTGAAACTGGAACTGGCAAAGAACTGTTCGCCCAAAGCATACACCGCATGAGCCCAAGGAAAAGCGGCCCGTTTGTCGCTATCAACTGCGCAGCCCTTCCAGAATCCTTGCTTGAGAGCGAGTTGTTCGGATATGTGGGAGGGGCCTTTACCGGAGCAGCAAAAGAAGGAAAAATGGGCATGTTCGAACTTGCCCATGGCGGTACGATATTCCTCGATGAAATCTCTGAGATGAGTTTGCAGTTGCAAGGACGTCTGCTGCGTGTAATAGAAGAGCGGGAAATTATGCGTCTTGGCCATGATACAATTCTTCCCATAGACATAAGGATAATTGCAGCCACCAACAGAAACCTGGAAGAGGCTGTAAGGGATAATACATTCAGGAAAGACTTGTTCTACCGCTTGGATGTATTGCGGTTGAATATCCCTCCGCTACGCGAACGGTATGAAGATGTTGTCTTGCTAGCCAACCATTTCCTTTCATTGGCGGATTCCCAAAACCATACAGGTCCCCATACCATAGACCCAGCAGCGTACCCCATGCTTAGAGAGCAGTACTGGGATGGCAACGTCCGGCAATTACGCAACTTTTGTGAGCGGGTTTCAGTGACTGTCCCTAGCAAGACGGTTACTTCTGCTGACATAGCCATGTGTCTGGGAACTGACAAGCAATCCCTTCGTAAGGTTGGCGAGCATAAAAGTCTTGATCAGGACAGTATTTCGCATGCTTTGTTTGTCAGCAAAGGGAATAAAACAAAGGCTGCAAGGATGCTTGGTATAGACCGATCTACCTTGTATCGATATTTATTGAAGTATGGATTGTAGATGTGTTGTTGTGTAGCAACAGTGTTGCGACACTTTCTGGCTTTTTCGTCTATGCATTTCTTACTACTTGTATAGGTAAATGATAACTACATACAGTGTATATAATTGCATATTATTTCCAATATGCATAATGTTGGCATGGTCTTTGCATGTGTATATTTATACAGGATAGTTTGAATGAATATTGAAAACCGGATACTATTTTGTAGGATACAAACCAAAAGGAGTTACGAGATGAAAAGATTGTATGTGGTACTATTGTGCTTGGTGATAGGGCTTGGAGCAATATCTGCTGCTGGACAGACAGAAGCTGTAGCATATCCCGATCAACCCATTGAATTGGTAGTCCCTGCAAGCGCAGGTGGTGGTAGTGATATTATGGCTAGGCTCATCGTTGAAATCATCCAGAAGAATAACCTTTCTTCACAGAATATTATGGTGGTAAACAAGCCTGGCGGGTCAAGTGCTGCTGGCCACTCCTATGTAAACAGTAAGACAAACCCAAACTATACCTTGTTTACTGCTAATACAGCACACGTGCTCTCTATGAATATCAACAAGAGCAAGTCGCCCAAGGGTGAGTTTACGATGATTTCGAACGTCGCTATGGATAATCTGATGTTTGTAACAGAATCAAGCAGTCCATACAAAACCTTTCAGGATGCCTTGGATGCTGTTGTAAAAGATCCCAAATCATTGACAGCGGGAGTTGCAGATAACCTCGACCTGCTTTCTGTGGTACAGGTCAACAAGGAAACCGGGGGGGAGTTCAATACTGTGTACTTCAATAGCTCGGGAGAGATTATCACAGCCCTTCTTGGAAACCACATTGAGTTTGGTGTTTTCAAGCCGGGTAGTGGAATTACAGGCTTGGTTGAGGCTGACAAACTGAGGGTGCTTGCTGCATTTTCACCAACCAGACTGGACCCTCCTTATGAAAATGTCCCAACCTTTATTGAACTGGGATATCCCAATATTGAAATCCAGTTGTCCCGTTCCATCATGGCACCCCATGGCATGAGCCGTGAAGCTCAACTGTATTGGAGTGATGTGATGAAAAAGGTTACCAGTGATCCTCAATGGATAAAGAACTACATTGAGCAAAATGGTCTTGAGAATTTGTATCTTGATGCAGATGCTTTTACAAAGCACAACAGCGCTTCAGAGAAAATGATAGTCGAATCTGCCAAGGCAATTGGCTTGCTATAAGAATTACCCGCAATTCATGTTCGTGAAGATGCCTATACAGGCATTTTCACGGCATGCATTGCAACACCCGCTTTTCTTGAGGAGTCTTACTATGGAAATCGCACTATCACTGGTATTCATGATAGGTTCAGGATACTGGTTACAACAGGGGATCTTTGTGTATGGGTTTTATGTTGATGGCAAGCCCGGCAGCGGATTCATCCCGGTCCTATTCAGTTTGCTGGTCATTGTCCTTTCGGTAATCCTCTTAGGTACCTCATTACGGAGCCGATACAAAAGTAAAAAAGAAGGTACAACTGTACCCTTACAAAAAGTGAAAACCTCTCAAGGCTCTGTTCGCTCTGAAATCTTAGCCCCCTTTATTCCTGTTGCAATAGCAATAGGAGGGATATTTGCAATGACCTACCTTGGTGTAGTGATTGCAGTAACCCTTCTGACTTTTAGCTGGGTTCGGTTTATTAGCCGTTACTCGCTCAAGCGTTCGTTACTCTTTACTGTACCGATTGTACTCTTTATCTATGTGGTATTTGTTTGGTGGCTTCGGGTTCCTTTCCCCCGCGGAATATTTGGTTTTTAAGTGACACATTTGATAAGGAGACTATGATATGAATAATTTTGCGATGTTGTTCGAAGGGTTCAGTATAGCTTTTCAATTTTCCAACTTGATTGCAGCCCTTATAGGAAGTGTCCTTGGGATTATCGTTGGAGCTATGCCCGGTATTGGTGCTGTAACTGGCGTTTCCTTATTGCTGCCGATGACGTTCAAGCTAAACCCTACGACTGCAATTATTATGTTGGCAGGCATTTATTATGGAAATATGTTTGGAGGCGCCTATAGTGCAATCCTGCTGAATATCCCCGGTGATTCTCCCGCGGTGATGACGGCTTTGGATGGGTATCAGCTCACTAGGCAGGGCAAAGCAGGCAAATCACTTTTTGCTGGAAACCTGGCATCATTTATCGGTGGTACCGTAGGTATTATCTTTCTTACTATTTTTGGGCCCCTGCTTGCTGAGATTGGCTTGAAGTTCGGACCAGCAGAAGTGGCTATGTTGATCTTCTTGGCCTTAACTTCAATTGGATGGTTGCTAGGGGATGATCCGGTAAAGGGGCTCATTGCTTCGGGCATTGGCGTTCTGATATCAACCATTGGCATTGATGGAGCTTCAGGCTTGCCCAGGTTCAGTTTTGGAAATATGAACCTGATCAGCGGCATCTCATTCATACCCTTGGTAATTGGTATGTTCGGTTTTAGTCAGGTCATGGAAATGATGCTTCCCTCTACTGAAACCTTTGACAGCTCGTTACAAAAACTATCTTTACGAGAAAGCATATTGGACCGGTCAGAGATAAAGAGAATTCTCTTGCCTTCATTAAGGAGCTCTGTGTTGGGGAATTTCATTGGTTTCCTACCAGGAGCCGGCGGGACCACAGCCTCTTTCTTGGCATATGTCTTGGAAAAGAAAGTAGGAAAAAACAAAGACCTCATGGGCAAAGGTGCCATCGAGGGGGTAGCAGCTTCGGAAGCGGCGAACAATGCGGCAGCCGCTGGTGCGTTTGTACCTTTGCTAGCATTGGGAATCCCCGGATCTGCAACAACAGCTGTCCTTTTGGGGGGCTTGATGATGTGGGGCTTACGCCCTGGTCCTTTGTTGTTTGAAACTAATCCCGATTTTGTTTGGGGCCTTATCAGCTCCATGTATATTGGTAACATTGTTTGTTTGTTTGCCGGAATGGCCATAATTCCCTTCTTGATGTCTTTCCTTAAAATTCCGAAAAAAGTGATGGCACCGATCATAGTGGTCATTTGCCTGGTCGGCGCATATTCCGTCAACAACAATATGTTTGATGTTTGGTTCATGATTTTTGCTGGAATTGGTGCTTTTTATCTAAAGAAACTAGATTTTCCCATACCTCCCATTCTCTTGGCCTTTGTTCTAGCTCCACGATTTGAGATTTCCATACGACAGGCACTAGCCATTTCAAATGGAAACGCAATGATTTTCTTGCAAAAGCCGATCTCTTTGGGACTTCTCATATTTACCTTTGCCCTGCTGGTATCACCACTTGTAATGAAAGTAGTGGGTAAGGTAAAGAACAAAAAACATAAAGGACAAGGATAATGCCATGCGTTTAGGAGTTATTGCTGATGATTTTACCGGTGCTACGGATATAGCAGGATTTTTGGTTGAAAATGGCATGCAGACAGTCATGTTCAATGGAGTGCCGAATAATGCCCTTGAGGTAAAAATTGATGCTGCTGTCGTAAGCTTGAAGATACGATCCTGCCCTGTCGATGAAGCGGTGGTAAAGGCACTGGAAGCCTTGGCGTACTTGCAGACATTGGGCTGCGACCGGTTCTACTACAAGTATTGTTCTACGTTCGATTCAACCCATGAAGGGAATATAGGACAAGTTGTTGATGCCTTGATGGAAAAATTAGGCACCTCCCTTACTTTGATTTGTCCTTCCTTGCCTGTAAATGGAAGAACCGTATATAAGGGGTATCTTTTTGTGCAAGATACATTGCTAAACGAATCAAGCATGAGGCACCATCCCATTACGCCCATGAAGGATGCAAAGCTTAGCCGTCTGATGGAAGGACAATTCAAGGGCACTGCCGGACATGTGTACTTCGAGGATATTGCTCAAGGTGCGGCTCACATTAAAGAACAGATTGAGGAGTTGCAGAAAGAGCAGGTGAACTATGTGATAGTGGACATCCTGAAGAATGCGGACCTGGATGCCGTGGCTGAAGCAACCGAATCATTTCCTCTTGTTACCGGTGGTTCGGGGTTGGCAATTGGGATTGCACATTTGCATAATCTACGGGAAGGGAGGGAAAACTCCCCTATCATCAGTTTTACACCAAAAAGACAAAAGGGCATTGTCATTGCTGGGTCCTGTTCCAAGCGTACGAACGAACAGGTGGCACAGTACAAGGAGTTTGCGCCACACAGGTATATTGAAGAGAAAGCATGTCTTGAGGATCCCTCA
This sequence comes from uncultured Sphaerochaeta sp., assembly GCA_964588005.1. GTDB lineage: Bacteria > Spirochaetota > Spirochaetia > Sphaerochaetales > Sphaerochaetaceae > Sphaerochaeta. Next base: position 4,295 of record CAZPOJ010000021.1, on the reverse strand, counting down.
GGGTATGCTGCAGAGCTTGCCAAGTGGGTACTCGCAAACAATGCAGGCCCTTATGCACCCTTAGTCTATGCGACTAAAAGTCCAGAAGAACTAGAGAAGAGCATCAAGTTGTACGGAGATGCTGAAATAGCCCTTTTGATTGAGTCAGTAATACACGAAATGACGATTCTTGTTGCCCAGGGAGGAACAAGGAACTTTCTGATAGCAGGAGGGGAGACCAGCGGAGTTGTTGCAACAGCACTTGAGCTTTCTTCCTATCTCATTGGAAACCAGATTGATCCTGGCGTTTCTTGGATACGTTCCCTGGACGGGAAGATGTACCTGTCCTTCAAATCCGGAAATTTTGGCTCTATTGATTTCTTTGTGAAGGCCCAGGAGATGTATGATGCACAATCCTAGGGAACGGCATGAAATGGTACGTCATGCCAGGTCTTTGTACGAGAGAGGGTATGTCGTCGGATCAGCTGGCAACCTCTCTATGAAACTGGCTGATGGAACTTTCTTAGTCACACCCACAGGGTCGTCCTTCGGATTTTTGCAGGCAGATGAACTGTCGCATATCAAGGAAGATGGTGAGCTGTTATCAGGAAAAGAGCCTACAAAAGAGGTTTATTTCCATCTTGCCTGCTATGAGGCACATCCTGATATCAATGCAGTTGTCCATTTGCATTCAACCTATTCGACCCTGCTTGCAAGTTGCGAAGACCTTGCTGACGGTATCCCTATAAAGCCTTTCACCCCATACTTTGTCATGAAGATAGGGGAAGTGGGTATCCTTCCCTATAGGAAGCCTGGAGATCTGAAAATTGCTGAAGATGTGTGGGATAAGAGAGCCTATACGAGCCTTCTAATGGCTAATCATGGCTTGATCGTATGCAAAAAAGCTTTTGCAGATGCAGTTTATGCAGCAGAGGAATTAGAAGAAACTGCCAAGTTATGGTATTTGGGAACCTCTCTCCCCATACGGTATCTTTCCGAAGCGGAAATCTCTGCATTACGTACGAAATAATAAATATTTAGGAGAATCTGATGAACTACTTTGAGTTATTCAGTAATGATAAAGAAAAGACGGTAGGTGTTGGGGTTGTTGGTGCAAATGGTGGATTTGGATACTCCTTCCTAGCTCAGATTCCTTTGATGGCATCCATTCAGCTTAAAGTTGTCTGTGACCTAGATGTGGCAGAGTCTGTAAGAGTACTCACCGAGCTTGGGTATGATCCAGCCCGGTTTAAAATTTGTCGGACGCCAAAAGAAATGCAGGGTGCAAAAGAACATCCAGACGCAATAATAATCCTAGACGATAGCACGTTCTTGGCATCCACTGATATTGATGTCCTTGTTGAGTCCACTGGAGCACCTGAACAGAGCGCTTCCATTGCAGAAGCTTGCTTGCTCCAAGACATTAGCGTTTGCATGGTCTCTAAGGAGACTGATTCGGTGGTTGGCCCTTATCTCTATCGTTTGGCAAAAGAAAGAGACTTGGTCTATACGACGGTTAATGGCGATCAGCCGGCAAACCTTATCCAACTTTTTACCTGGGCGAAAACCTTAGGCCTGGAGATTATTGTTGCTGGCAAGTCCAGTGAATATGATTTTGTATATGATCCCGAAACCAAGGAGTTTTCCTATCTGGGAAGGAACGAGCAAATCCAAGAACTTGCAAAGCATTGGCATCTGAATGGTCCTGATACCTTGGAAATGAGAAAGAAGATTCTTTCTGGTTACCCCCAATCGGCAGTGCCCGATTATTGCGAAATGAATGTGGTTTCAAATATTATTGGATTTTTACCAGCTTGTGATGCTATGCACTATCCGATATGCCGCATAGAAGAGTTGGCAGAGGTCTTCCTTCCTTCCGAAGAAGGTGGGATCTTGGAGAAAGCAGGGGTGGTTGATGTATTTATCAATCTCAGGAGGCCTGATGAGGCAAGCTTTGCAGGGGGAGTCTTTGTAATTGTTTCTTGTCATAATGATCAGGTTTGGCAACTCCTCCAGGAAAAGGGGCATGTGGTAGGGCGAAACAGGAAGTACGCCTGTATGTACTTGCCGTATCATTTCATGGGGGTGGAAGCACCCATCTCAGTTCTCTTGGCAGGACTGAAAGGATTTTCCAGTTCTGCAGGATGCAGCTATGTGTCAAAGATGATTGGGAAAACTTCCAGGGATTTCAAGAAAGGCGAAATCTTGGAAATGAAAGGCCATCACCATGTGATTGAGGGTATTGAAGTTGCTTTGGTTCCTTATGACTCTGTTGAAAAGGACATAGTTCCATTCTATCTGGCTGCAGGGAAAGTCTTGTTAGAGGATGTCCCCGCTGGCACGTATATACAAGAAAGCATGATAGACTTGGATGGTTCGACTTTATATCGAATGTTGGCTAACGAGCAGTAGTAACAGACAAAGGTTATCTTGTTGGTTCCCAAACTCCAACAGTTGAAAACTCCTATACCCCTGTTCTCTATGCTAAGAATGACTTAAAACAATGAGTACTATCATCTTTTGACGATAGTACTCATTGTTCGTTCACATCTCGTAAGTATATCAGTAGTCCTCACGCACTCCAAACTCAGCATCCTCAACCCATCTCTGGGGACGGCTAACCAGCTTAACCAGTTCTTCCAAGGTTGCCAGGTGCTTTTTCTCTTCTTGTATGATGATCTTGACCGCACTCTGGGCTTCAGCATTTTCCACCTCATCAAGATGTGCGCTATAGAGGTCGATGCTTCTTTGCTCAATCTCCAATGCCTTCTCATACATGCTGACCTGTGGAGACTCTTTTAGATAGTCATCCTTGTTGAAGTCTTTGAATATAGCTTGGGCTTCATCGGCTACACTGCTGGGAACCATTGCGGGTACAGACTTTTTCTTAAGTGAGGTGAAGACCTTCTCATGGTTCTTTTCATCTTTGGCTAACATCGTGAAGATAGACTTGAGCCCTTTTGTTTGGGAAATAGAGGCGAGTTCTTCATAAAACCTTGCCCCTTCCTGCTCCAACTGAATTGCAATAGTAAAAATATCCATAGTTGCTTCTCCTTTTTCAATCGTTGCTCTATTGTAACAAGCTTAGCACGGGCTTAGCAAGGAAATGTTTATGAGCTATGCACTATGCATTATTCTAAGGTTCAGGGATTCCGCCGTTGGCGACCATTACCTTGATAAGGGGGCGGTGCACTATCTGCTGAGGAAAGTCCGACAAGTCACCCTCTAGCCTTCGCAGGAGTAGCGTTGCTACAGATTTGCCTATCTCCTCAAGGGGCTGGCAGACAGCATAGTGACAAAACTGTAAGAGCGGGGAGTAGGAGAGGTAGTCGAAGCTTGCAAACACGACATTTGGACGATCGTAACTGGAGTAGCCCTCCATGAGGAAGGTGGTAGCGCCAAGATGGAGCATATCATTGGCTATAAAGAACGCTTGGGGGGGATTAGGCTTGTGCATTATTCGTTGCATAAGGGAAAATCCCTTTTTCTGATCCATATGACCCTCAGTAAATACAAACTCCTGCTCAACTTCCAGGCCGGCATCCTGCATGGTTTTGCAAAAGGCGAGGTAGCGCTCCTTTGCCGTAGGAATATTGAGGCTCCCTCCTAGGAAGCCGATACGTTTGAAGCCTTCACGAATGAGCCCTTGTGTTGCGTTTCTGACCCCATAGTGGTTGTCAGTCAAAACTGTATCATAGTTGAGGGAAGGAATCTGCCGGTCAAGGATGATCATAGGTATCTGTTGCAGTACCTTATTCTCTAGGTGGCTGCCCTCGTCACTTACCGGGATGATGACCAAAGCATCTACTGTGCGCTCGATCATGACCTGCAGTTTTTTGCGTTCATCCTCTATGGAGTTGTTTGAGGAGCAGAGCACCATGGTGTAGTCCTTGAGGGCTAGACTTCTCTCCATTGCCTCCAGGATCTCCATGAAAAAGGTGTTGGACAGTTCTGGTGCAATGATGCCGATGGTCTTGGTCTTCCTCACCTTCAGGGAACGGGCGACAGCGTTGCGGTTGTATCCCAACTGAACCATTGCTTTCGTTACTTTTGCACGGGTTTTTTCTGTGACGGATTCAGAGTTGTTGAGAACTCTCGATACTGTTGCTATAGAGACCCCAGATGCTAGGGCAACATCCTTGATCGTGATGGGGTTTTGTTCGTCATGTCTCATAGCAGCACTCCTTACCCTTAAAAAAGGGTAGGGGACCATGTGCGAACATATGGCCCCCTACCTCTGGAATTACCCAAATAAACAACGATTAGTCGTAGAGCAGACCCTTGATGTCAGCGTCGTTCATGTTGTTCTTGTCATA
>CAZPOJ010000020.1:21782-27063 GCA_964588005.1 uncultured Sphaerochaeta sp. | reverse complement strand
ATCACTTCAGGCTTGCCTACCTGACCCTCACCCTGGCTACAGTGCACGCCATCTTGGCTTTGGCTGTCTATTTGTAGGCTTCGAGTATAGGGTAAAGTGAGAAGGGGACAAGCATTCCTGCAAGGAAGGGAGCCTGTTGCTTGAATGGCAAGTGTTTTGCTATGCTATCTTGTTTAGCTTTCTAGAGTTATTTCTTGAATTATCAGCTTGTTCGGGTGATAATAGAGGGAATCCTAGGAGGAACATATGCGAAAAACAGATGTACTAGTAATTGGAGGCGGCGCTTCCGGGTTGCAGTCTGCCATAACCATTAAGACAACATACCCTGAAAAAGAAGTTCTGCTTGTAAGAAAAGAGGAGCAGGTGCTCATCCCTTGTGGAATCCCCTACCTGTTTGGAACTCTGGAAGACACCAGCAAGAACATTCTTCCCGATAAGCTGCTCACCAGCGTTGGTGTGGAGATAGTGATTGATGAACTGGTAGACATCCAAGTTGAGGAGCACCTGTGCTCCTTTGCCAGTGGAGAAACCATTATATACGGGAAGCTCATCCTTGCCCTTGGTTCAGTGCCCACCAAGCCTTCATGGCTCAAGGGAGCCGATCTTGAGCAGGTATACACCATCCCCAAGGACAAAGTCTATCTGGATGCAATGCTGCAAAGCCTCGCTCCCCTGAAAGAGGTCCTGGTCGTTGGAGCAGGGTTTATCGGAGTTGAAGTCTCTGACGAACTGAACAAGCGTGGTTACAAGGTGACCCTCCTGGAGATTGAAAAACATATTCTCAACAGGGCTTTTGACTCTGAGTTTGGCAAGATTGCTGAAGAGCACCTTGTTGAGCGGGGTGTAAACGTCATAACCGGAAAGGGAGTTGCAGAGATCCTGGGCAAGGATGGAAAGGTAGAGGGTGTCCTGCTCAATACAGGAGAGAAGCTCAAGGCCGATGCTGTTATTCTTTCCATGGGGTATGCTCCCAATACTGCGATAGCAAAGAAGGCAGGCTTGCCGCTTAACGAGTTTGACTTCATCCGTGTCTGCGAGTACATGCGTGTCCTGCCGTGTAACAACGATATCGTGGCAGTGGGCGACTGTGCAGAGAAGCGTGACTTCATTACACGAAAGCTCGATCGTACCATGCTAGCTTCCACAGCCTGTGCTGAAGCCCGTACAGCTGGAATGAACCTCTACTTTCTCAGCCCTTGCAAACCCTTCACCGGCACGATCGCCATCTATGCAACAGCGATAGGCCCCCATGCCTTCGGTACTGCAGGCATCACCGAGGAGAAGGCCATCCAGGAGACCTTTGCCGTGGTCGCTGGAAGTTTTACCGGGGTGGATACCCACCCGGGCAACCTTTCACACACCCACAAGCAGACGGTCAAGCTGATAGTGGCCAGTGACTGTGGCATGATCTTAGGTGGCGAGGTCTATGGAGGGGCAAGCACCGGTGAACTCACCAATGCCATCGGCTTCCTTATCCAGAACCGCGTGACGGTAAAGCAGTTGCTTACCATGCAGATCGGAACCCATCCCCTGCTCACCGGCTCTCCTGCCGGCTATCCCTTGATCAAGGCGGCAGAGGTGATCGTGAAGAAGATGCGCTAGCTAGAGTTGAGCTCCCTGTGGGAAACTTCTCCACAGGGAGCTCATGGTTTGGTTTTGCTTCCAATTTTCTCAGTGAAAGTAATTCCCTATTATTCGTCAATCTATGATATCCTTAGAAACCTATCTTGTAAGGTATAGCAAGTCACATGATATAGATACATAGAGATATGTCGTACATCAATTATGCTTCAGGGGGCTACTACCAATGATGTATTCTTCCTTACGTTCGAGCGTAGGTTTTTTCTGTTTTGTTGATGAGGGTTGGACAATCGCCGAAGGGTCCGAGTCCCTTCTGGACTTTCTTGATTGTCCCTCTTCTTTATTCGAACAAACCTACAAAAAATCTCTTCTAAAACTCATAACCCAACCAAAGAAATCTCTGCTGCCCCTCGCTCATTTGGTACGAGTTTATGGCATCCCTTGTATTTGCTCTGCAGATCTTCAGGGGGAGAGGTGGTTTGTGCAACTGCACAGGCTTCCCTTTGGCCTGCAGGACCCAGACCAAAAAGTAGGCCTTTTTCTACTAGGAGAGGGAACACGGATTGCCTGGGCAGATGATGCTTTCTACCAGATCGTGGGCCTGTCTCGGGAGGAGTTTGCAAACACTTATGGGAGTGACCTCTCCTGTTTCGATGTTTCACTTTCCTCTCTTCTGCTGCGTACTTATCTCCATTTTACCCAGCATAACCTGCTGTTTTGTGCGACCAAGAGTGCAGGATACTGTTTCCCCTTGCCAGTATCATCAAGCTTGAACACCTACCACAAGGCATTGAAGGCCAATGGTATGCGAGTCTGGCAGTATGAGGTGAATACCCTCACTCTCAGCGGGGTACGTTTCACCGATGCTGACCTTTTTCAGCTGGAGAGCTTGCACCAGCGCCTCAGAAGAGGGGAGAGCTCCTGCTCTGCACGATTCTTCCTTGAAGGGGAGAGACGCTACGTCTCTGTGCAGTACCAGCGGGAAGGCTCAATTGCCTTTGCCGTTGAACAGGACATATCCTCCTATGCCAACAAGCAGCGATTCACCTTTTTTGAAGAACATCTGCATGAAAGCAATATGCTCTCCTTGCAAAGTGTCATCAAGGCAGACCTCACTGACAACAACGTTGTATACCTCAAGCAAAACGGTTTGGAGAAAGGGGGTGCTGGGAAGATGAATAGGCTTACAAAGGTGCTTGAAAGTATCCTGCACTCCATGGCCTTCGATGAAGAGAGACAACTCTTCAGACAGAAATTCAATCTACCGGCTATGCTTGCAGCACAGCAGAATGGAGTCGAAGAGCTCACCATGGAGTATAGAAGCAGTGATGAGGCTGGCTCCATTCACTGGCTGGAAGCTAGGGTATTGCTGAATCGAGACTTGCAAACTCACCATATCCATGCCCTGGGCACCACAAGGGTCATCACGGAAAAAAAGAAGCTGGAGCTCCTTCTTGCTGAGAAACCCCTAAGGGACCCCATTACAAGCTTTTACAACAAGAAGACCTTCTCCTCGATGGTTACCCTCGCGCTGAAAACCCAGGAGGATCGTACTCTGTCCTATGCATTGGCCATTATCGAAATGCAAGGGGTCAGCCTGATCAACCAGAAGCTATATTCGCATATAGCTCAGATTATCCGTCTTGGTATCAATGACAGGTGTATTGTAGGCAGACTTGATTCCACCCATTTCGGCCTGTTCTTTCATTCGATCGAAAGTCGTGTGGATGTAAAGGTGCGCCTTGAGCGCTTGGCAAGCATGCTTGCCAATGCCTCGGTCTTCGACGCCATCGAAAAACAACCCTCTTCGTTTACCGGGTTTGCAACTGGAGTGTATAGCGAAGACAGTACGTATGAAGCTTTGTTGAAAAAAGCAACTTTGGCGTTGGAAACGTGCCATGAGAGGGGAAAGAACCAGGTCTTTGCCCATGAAAGTGGGCTCGATACTGTTTTCGAGCCTATGATGAGCCTCAACTTGTTGGATATTCGAGCCCAGGGGGTGGTTCTGGGATGTATGGATGCAACGAGCAACAGTGATGATTTGGGATCGACTTTGCCCCTGATACTCTCGCAGGTCGGAATGTACTACCAGGGCAAGCGAGTCTGTCTGCTGAGTCAGGAGCGCGGCAAAGCCCTCAAGGTAGCGGCAAGTTGGGAGCCTTCGGCATCCTCACGATCGTTTCTTTCTTTTTCCCATGATCCTTTCGTCGATTTATTCACCGTACAACAGGTGAGGAAAATCCCTGCATCCGATGCATTTTCCTCCTTTCCCTGTCTCGATGGTTCAGCTCTTTTAGTAGGTAACCTCAAGGTTTGGAATCTGGAAAAGTGCTATCTTGTTGTGCTTGATCCTTGGAGCGATGACCTCTCTGTACTTGCACATGCTGTACAGCTTATAACCAGTGAGATGACCAAACGACGCCTTCTCGACCAACAGGAGTATCTGCTCTACCATGATCGGGACACAGGGCTTAAGAACTTCCATGGCTACAACCAGCATATAGCCACCCTGCAGGAGGACTCAGTATCCTCTATTGGTCTGGCTATAGTCGATATCAATGACCTCAAGGTGATCAACAGACACCACGGCAAGGAGTATGGCAACACAATCATCAAGACAGTCTCACAAGCTTTAGAAGAGTGCTTTTCCAAAGCCTCGCTGTTTCGCCTCTCCAGCCATGAGTTCCTCGCTCTCGAAAGGGATGTCACCTATAAGGGATTCAATAAAAAGGTGGGACGGCTCTCTGCGCAACTGCACAGCATGTCTCCTGGTTTCACAACCATTGCCCAAGCCTGGTCTGATCAGGAGAAGCATATCCCTATGCTGTACAACCAGGCCACGATGGAACTTGAGGCTAATAAGAAGAACTCCCTGTACTTTTCACACTCGGGCTTGCACTATCAGGCGTATGAAGCGTTGCAATCTTCTCTTGAACGGGGAGAGTATCTCATCTACCTCCAACCCAAAATATGTAGTTTTTCAGAGTTGCTGTGTGGCTCAGAAGCCCTTGTCCGACATATGCATCCGACCCATGGGCTGGTCTCTCCTGCCAAGTTCATTCCCCAGCTCGAGCAGGACGGCCTGATTAAGTACATTGATCTTTTCGTATTTGAAGCGGTATGCAAACTGCTCAGGCGATGGAAGGCCGAAGGCTCCTCCCTTCACCCTGTCTCGGTGAACTTTTCCCGCCTGACGCTGCTTGATGCAGAACTCATACTCAAGATGGAGGAGATCAGGGAGCATTATGGTGTGGATAGGGCGCTTGTGGAGATTGAGATAACCGAAAGCTTTGGCTCTTTGGACAGGAATCTGGTGCAGAGTGTTGTAAAGAAGATTGTAGAAGCAGGCTATACAGTCTGCATTGATGATTTTGGTTCGGAATATAGCAACCTCAGCACCCTTACCTCGCTTCCCTTGAAGGTTCTGAAGCTCGACAAGAGCCTGGTCGATTCGTTGACCTACAGCCCGAAGGCCCAGATTCTTGTTGAAGGGTTCATCACCATCTGTAAAAAAGTGGGGATACGGACTGTAGCAGAAGGAGTCGAGACGGAAGCTCAAAAAGACCTGCTTGCAAGCATGGGCTGTGATATGCTGCAGGGGTATTTCTTCGACAAGCCCTTGGCTGTAGCCGTGTTTGAAGAGAAATACCGACTTGATGGTAAGTTTACTCCTGCCGGTGATGATTGTCGTGGGTAGGGG
>CAZPOJ010000020.1:0-21682 GCA_964588005.1 uncultured Sphaerochaeta sp. | reverse complement strand
ATACCGACTTGATGGTAAGTTTACTCCTGCCGGTGATGATTGTCGTGGGTAGGGGGACGGCAGTGAAGGCTCGCTGGTACGCCTTCCTGCAGGCTCTTGATGAGGCCCTTGCCCGCCTTCTTACCCGGGGGGGAAGCCAGATCTTCTTGTTCCATCATATTGGCAACGACCTTACCAAGGAGGCGGTGAAACCACATATTGCTCTCTCGCAAGAGGAGTTTATCCTCTGGCTCGACAGCTGTCTGGCTAATGGCATTGAGTTCAGGCCCTTGGCCCAGGTTGCAACCTATACCAAGGCTACTGATGCATTCATCACCTTTGATGATATTTTTTCATCCGCCTATGAGAGAGCCATTGCCATCCTTGAGGCTAAAAACATTCCCTATACCTGTTTTATTGCACTCTCATACCTCCAGCGGGAAGGGTATGCCTCGGCAGCAGTGGTACAAAAGCTCGCCTGTTCCACCTTATGCGAGATCGGTGCACATACGATCGTTCATCCCCGGTTGCGAAGTCTCAGCTCACGTGATGCACAATCTGAGATTAGGGGCAGCAAACAGCAGTTGTAAAAGATGATAGGCAAAACGGTCTCCCTTTTCGCCTATCCCTACGGGACTTTGGCCTCCTGTTCGCAAAGAGACCGCCGTTTGGTTGGCGAAGCTGGTTTCTCCTATGGGTTCTCTACCTATGCCAAACGGGTTACTCGCAACACAGTGCTCTCTCGTCCCTATTGGATTCCAAGGATTGTGATCAACTCCTCCAATTGGCAGTACCACAGCAGAGCTGATCGTAAAAGGCTTAGTAAGAGGTGTCTGTATAAATAATCAAGATAACCTGCATTTTATTTGCATATAAATAGACATAATGCATACAGGGTGGTACACTCTTTCACAATGTACTCAAAAGATGGTCAGCTCTGGCCAGAAGGATTGCTTGTATGGAGAAAAAAGATATCGATTGGGGCAGTCTTGGCTTTACCTATACCAAGACCGATAGCCGATATGTTTCCCTTTGGAAGGGAGGGCTTTGGGATAAGGGAGGATTGGTCGAAGATGCCAACGTCACCCTCAACGAGAGTGCCGGTGTCCTGCAGTATGCCCAGACCTGTTTTGAAGGGTTGAAGGTCTACACTACCGTAGATGGTAAAGTCGTTGCCTTTCGCCCTGACCTCAATGCAAAGCGCATGAGCGATACGGCAAAAAGATTGCTGATGCCCCCCTTTGATGAAGGGCAGTTCATCGAAGCCCTGGATATGCTTGTCAAGGCAAACCTGGCCTACGTTCCCCCCTACGGCAGTGGTGCCACCCTCTATATCAGGCCCTTTCTCTATGGCAGTGGGGCGGTCATCGGTGTGGCCCCGTCTCCGGAATATACCTTCAGGATGTTCTGCACCCCTGTCGGGCCCTACTTCAAGGGAGGGGTCAAGCCCCTGAAGCTGGTGGTCAGCGAGTATGACCGTGCAGCTCCCCAGGGAACCGGCCATATTAAGGCGGGACTCAACTATGCGATGAGCTTGTACCCAGGCAATGAGGCAAAATCAAGAGGTTTTGCGGAGAACCTCTATCTCGATGCTGCAACGCGTACCAATGTAGAAGAGACAGGAGGGGCAAACTTCATCTTCATCACCGAGGACAACAAGGTGGTCACTCCCAAGAGTCCGACCATCCTGCCCTCCATCACCCGCCGCTCGCTAATGTATGTAGCAGAGCACTACCTGAACCTGGAGACCGAGGAGCGTGATATTCCCCTCTCTGAGGTGGCGTCTTTCAAGGAAGGGGGGCTGTGTGGCACCGCTGCAGTAATCTCTCCCATCGGGTCCATCACTACCAAGGAAGGGGTCATCACCATGCCCAGTGGCATGGACAGCATGGGAGAGGTGACCAAGCAGCTCTACGATACCCTCACCGGCATCCAGATGGGCAGAATCGAGGCGCCCAAGGGGTGGATCCACGAGATAGCCTAGGAAAAAGACTCGTAGGTCTCTGTATCTTTTGCTACAGACCTGCTTTTTGGCAGGTCTGTTGCTTCTTTTTGGGCTACCTCTGGTTTTGGTAGAGGCCCCACAAACATGCAAGAGAGCATAATTTCCGATCTGACCAATAGCAGTCTCAGCAGAACAAGGTAGGCTTCTGGTGATACGAGTCTCAGGAAGTTTCAAGCGTATTGATGGTTTACTCATCGTGATTATACCCATGGGGGACCATCCCTTATCCTCATTATCGGTAATCTATGATAGGATATCGTATGGAAAAGATGGGACAAACAGTATATCGGATAGCTTTTTTTGTTGTCCTCGTTCTTATAGGATTGGCAATACTACAGTTTGAATTGGGATTGTATAGTGAAAATGCGTATCAGGCGGGGATTGCATCACCTGTGGATAGCAGTGAAATACGATCTTCTATGGATCAGTGGCGCAACCAGCACCATGTTCTGCTGGCAGTTATTGGCTTGTTTGCCATCATCTCGTTTTGGTCAAAAGACAGGGGAGTACAGGTAGCCTTTATTATTTTTCAAATATTCGGCTATTGTATTGTCTTGTATGCAGATGTATTCTGGGCCTATTCTGGGCTGACACTTTTTCTGGCTCTTTGTCTGCATTTGCACCTTATACTCTCCTCGCGTTCTGCTACTGTTATCTCCTGTTTTCTCATGTTGGCTCTCCTGTTTTTCCCCAGGATTGATTCTGCGTGGTTTTTTATTGTATCACCATTTTCGATGGACAAGATGGTGGTTCTCGGTGCTTATTCAATGCTTGGCATTGTAGCATTGCATGCACTTCACCAACTTTTGTTCGTTGTTCAGCGTGAACAAGCACTCACCCATTATTTAAAACACTCGGTAGTCGAGCTCTCTGCAGCAAATGTGGGGTTCCAAGATTATGCCGCGAAGGCAAAGGAAACATCGGCTAGGGAGGAGCGAAACCGTATTATTCGGGAAGTGCATGACTCTGTTGGATATACGCTTACCAATATAACTATGATGATGGAAGCTTCCAAAGACCTTATTGAGTCCAATCCTGCAAAGCTTGCCGAACTGTTGGACACTACCAGAAATGTATCCAAGCAGTCTTTGAGGCAGATACGAAAAACTCTGAGGATGCTCTCAGAGGACACTGTTCCCATCGAAAACCCCCTATCAGTGTTGCATCGCATCTTCACTACCTTTGAACTGGCTACCAACTTAAGGATACAAGTGGAGTACCGCAATTTAGGAACCGTCCCCCATATGATTGATGCGATGTTGTTTCGGATTATTCAGGAGAGCTTGACCAATGCCTTTTGGCACGGACAAGCTTCGTTGGTCACTGTGCAGTTCTGGTATGATAAGGGGCTTTCTATTATCATTTCTGATAATGGGATTGGAGCTGAGCATATAGAGGAGGGTATAGGTCTGAAAAGCATGCACGAGCAACTTGCCGCAATTGGAGGTAGTGTCACGATAGGAAGCACACGCAAAGCTGGCTTCATGCTTGATATATGGATTCCAGAAAGGAGCAATGATGGCTAAGAGAATAAGGGTCCTGCTAGTTGATGACCAGAAACTATTTGTCGAAAGCCTTCGGTTGGTGATAGATTCCAGGTCCAACAACTTGGAGGTTGTAGGGGTTGCCTACGATGGGGAGAGTGCGTTGGAGATGGTGGAACAACTGCATCCTGATCTGGTTGTCCTTGATGTGAGGATGCCGGGCATGGGTGGGGTGGAGACGGTGAAGCATCTCTCAAAGCGGTATCCTGACTTGCGTGTGCTTATGCTGACCACCTTTGATGATGACCAGGAGGTATCGCAAGCTTTGCGCTATGGTGCGATTGGCTACCTGCTGAAGGATATGAGCCCTGATGACTTGATGAAGGCTATGCAATCAGCAACAAGCGAAAGCTTGCAGATCTCGTCTTCGATAATCCACAAGATGCTTGAAAGGGGCCTGGCCCAAGAGGAGAGCACAACTCCTTCTGCTACATTTACAATAGAAGCCGCTGAATCCAAGATTGGGAAGATAACACCTCGCGAAGAGGACATTCTGCACCTGATAGCTGATGGATACAACAATACTGAAATTGCAGAAAAACTACAGATAGCTGTCCAGACAGTAAAAAACAGGGTAAGTGAGTTGTATTTCAAATTTGAAGTGCACGATAGGTTGCACCTAATGCGCAAGGCAAAACAGTTAGATTTTGGGCATACATCTTGATAAATATGAGACGCTAATTTGACTTTTTCACAACAATCCGGTACTTGAGTACCGGTCTTCTCTGTTGAAACCAGTACTAATCCTTCTTGTGCTCTCAAGTATTCCTAGTATGATTAAGATACAAATAGGAGAAAATGTATGAAAAAGTTACAAACTGTTTTTATTGCACTTCTGGTTCTCATGCTAGTTCCAGTCTCTCTGTCGTCTGCTGGTAAGACAGAACAACCTGTCAAGTCAGATGTGGTAGAGTTGACCGTATGGTTCGGTCGTGAAAACTTCATTCCCGATGGTGGTTTTGATGCCTTCCACGCAAAGTATCCAAACATCAAGGTCAAAGCCGATGTCATTCCTTTGGAGCAGGCCCTAACTGAAGGTGCAAAGGCTATTGGAGCTGGTGTTGGTCCTGATATCGTACAGACCGACTCACGCCGTCTCCCTCCTTTCGTGGAAGCAGGACTGGTAATGCCGATGGATTCTTACATTGAAACATGGAAGAGCGAAGATCCTGCAAGCTACAACTCCCTTTCCAGTTCAGCATGGGAGCATGCATCCCATGATGGCGTCTTGTACGGTGTAAACATCTTTGCCGGTCCTTTTAACAACGTCTATCGCATTGACTGGCTTGATCAGCTTGGTCTTGACGTTCCCAAGAACTGGGAAGAAGTCCTTGACGTAGCACGTGCTGTTCGTGATGCGGGATTGGGCTATGGATACTCAGTCAGAGGTCCAAGCAGCTCCCCCTGGTTCTTCTCACACTACATGGCGATGGGTGGAAAGTTCGTAGACAACATCATTCAGCTTGATTCCCCTGCTGGTATCTATGCACTGAGTTTTTACCAGACTCTTGTCAGGGAAAAACTAGTTAGTGATGACGTTATTGCTTGGGGTTCCGGCGACATGCGTGCATCGTTTATGACCGGTCGTGCTGCTATGGCACCAATTGGCACAAACATCTTCCCCAACATCCAGAATGAAATGGCTTATGGAGAGAAGTGGGGTGCCACACCAATGGTCCCCCGTGCAGGAGCTGAAGCTGACTTTGCTTATGCATCCCTCGGATGGCCGATGATTGTTACCTCCAATTGTAAGCACCCTTATGAAGCAAGCCTTGTTCTGAGATATCTTGCTGAGAAGGACAATGCAATGAGTGTTGCACGTAGGTATCAGCCTACAACTGTCACTACTGTTTGGGATGATCCAGCTTACTTGGTGGAACAGCCTTGGGCAGGTGACTTTGCAGATGCTATGAATAACATGACCCGTACTCCTGCTACAGTCTTCATTACCCAGGTTGATGACATCGTACTTGATGCATTGGGCGAGGTTATGGAAAAGATGGACGCAGATCCTGCTGAAGTGGCAAAGCGCTACCAGAAGCAACTTGATGCACTAAAGAAATAAAGATGACCTAGAAGGTGTGGGTTTATTTATAAACCCACACCTCTATTATACTTAACCAGGAAATACTATGAATAATGCTAGAATGTTGAAAAGGCGAAAAAACTTGATGCCCTATCTCATGGTTTTACCGACAATTGCGATTGTATCAGGAGTGCTGGGATATGCAATTCTTATTGCTCTGAAAGACTCTTTCTACCGGTATCCCTTGCTTTCTTTTAATGCAAAAGGAACCTTTGTAGGATTTGACAACTATATTAGCTTGTTCAGCAATCCTCACTTTCAAAATTCGGTAATAAAAACTTTTACGTTTGTTTTTGCATCGGTTGCTATTGCTATGATTTTTTCTTTTATACTTGCGCTGTCGATTTATCATTTGAAGGGAAAGGCCCGGGTCTTCAGGACGCTTACCCTTATCCCTTATCTAATTTCAGGTGTAGCGGCAGCTATAATGTGGAGATTCCTATTCAACGGAGAAGTTGGTTTTGTAAACCATGTCATCCGTACCCTTGGAGGAACTCCAGTTCGCTGGCTGAGCAATAAAAACCTTGCGCTCTTGGTCGTTACCCTGACCAACGTGTGGAAAATGTTTCCCATGTCAACGATGCTGTTGCTGGCAGGCTTGCAGGTTATTGATCCAGATCTCTATGACGCTGCTACTGTCGATGGCTCCAATTGGTTTACTACCTTTACTAGGATTACCCTTCCCCTGTTGGGAACGTACCTGGCTTCGAGCTTGATCTGGTTGACCTTTGGAAGTTTCAACATGTTTGACATCATCTATCCCTTGACTGAAGGTGGCCCCAATAGAGCAACTGAAGTCATGGCTGTATATATGTATGACCTCGCATTTAAGGAACTTAACTTTTCCGGAGCGTCTGTTGTCATGATAATTTTGCTTATTCTGAACCTGTCGTTTAGTGTTTTCTACACAAAAGTGTTCAAGAATAAGGTCTGATATACTTGAGGAGTGTTTCACATGGAGAAAAAAAGTGAGCGTGCAGGGGCAAACCCTCGATATAAACGCTTAGGTAATATAATAGCATGGTGCTTCCTTGCTGCTATGATGGTATGGATTTTTGTTCCTATGTTCTGGTCTATAACTACGACCTTCAAAACACCGATTGAAACATATAGGGTACCTGTAAAGGTGTTGCCTGAAAACTTCTCCTTTCACAACTATGTAAAAATACTGACGGATTCTTCTTTTCCCCGGTATCTGTTCAATACGGTCTATCTCACAGTTATTACTACTGTCCTGACCCTAGGCATCAGCCTCTGGCCTGCATATGCCTTTTCAAGGATGAAGTTCAAGTTGCAGCATGTGCTGTTGCTGTTTATCATGATCCCCCGTCTTATACCACGTATTAGTGTTACGATCCCCTTGTACAAGATCATTGTTGATTTGGGACTGCTCAATACGTATACTGCCCTGATCTTTACCTACACAATGACAGCGCTGCCCTTTGCTGTTTGGATTTTGAGTGGAGTCTTTGAATCAATCCCCAAGGAGATTGAAGAGTCCGCATTCGTCGATGGTGCGCAATTGATGCAGACCATGTTCAGAATCATGATTCCGATCGCGAGTGCCGGCTTGATTACTGTAGTAATATTTACCGTACGAGAGACATGGAATGAATTCCCCTTTGTCCTTTCGTTCACAAACTCAGCTTCGATGAGGACTTTGCCCTACCAGCTCTATATGTTTAGGGATACCTTAGGCATTGAAGACTGGCCACTGATCAATACGTTTGCTATCATCACGGTTATTCCCATTCTAGTCGTATATTTCATTTTTTCCAAGAAAGTGACTGATGGAATAATACAAGGCGCATTGAAATAGTTTTTTTATGAGAGAATTTTAGGTATCTGTCCCTTAAGTCTATAGATAAGGGATGGATTTTTACAGTAAAAGGAGAATGCAATGGATGCAATAAAATTGAAGTACTTACAAGAAAAAGCAAGAGATATTCGTAAGTTGACTATTAACGAGATAAGTCAGCTGGGATTAGGACATATAGGGGGCTCCCTCTCCATAGCTGACATCCTCGTTATGCTGTATTACGAGGTGATGCAAAACCTGGATGCAAACGATCCAAGAAAAGAGGGTCGTGACAAGCTGGTTCTTTCAAAAGGACATGCTGGGCCTGCACTCTATGCAGTACTTTCCAGCAAAGGATACTTTCCCGAAGATTGGTTGCTGACCCTCAATCGGGGTGGAACCAACTTACCCAGCCACTGTGATATGAACAAGACACCCGGTGTTGACTTCACCACAGGTTCCTTGGGGCAAGGGGGATCAGCCGCTGCTGGAATTGCCTTGGCTGAAAAGCTGAAGGGAAGTTCTGCCACCACCTATTTGATTATCGGTGACGGTGAGAGCCAGGAAGGTCAAGTTTGGGAGATGGCGATGTTCGCCGCCCAGTACAAACTGAACAACTTGATAGCATGTATGGACTTCAACAAGCTTCAGATCGATGGAAGCATTGAAGAAGTCATGGAATTAGAGAATATAGTTGATAAGTGGACTAGCTTTGGCTGGCACGTTCAACGAGTTGATGGGCATGACTTTGCGGCACTTGAGAAGGCGTTCGCTGCAGCGAAAGCAGAACCGAATCGTCCTTCAATGATAGTGTGCGACACTATTAAAGCCAAAGGATTTGCTTCCGCAGAAGGAAAGCAAGGCTCTCATCACATGGTTTGTACTCCTGAAATGGCAAAGCAAGCGATTGCTGAGCTGGACGCCATTACATACTAAAGGAAGTGAATATATGAAAGATATTAAAGACTATACGGATTTTCGCGAAATATATACGGATACTCTCATTGAAATTGCTAACAAGGATGACAAATTGTTGGTTCTGGAGGCAGATCTCATGTCTGCTTCAGGTACAAAACCATTCAAGGAGAAGTTTCCTACTCGTTTGATCAATGTTGGCGTCGCTGAAGCCAATATGGTTGGAATTGCATCGGGCCTTTCATCTCAGGGATTTATTCCTTTTGTGAATACCTTTGGCTGTTTTGCTACGAGAAGAGCTTATGACCAGTTTTTCTTGTCTGCCAACTATGCACTGCAGAATGTAAAACTCGTGGGTACCGACCCTGGAGTGACTGCCACCTATAACGGAGGCACTCACATGCCATTTTGTGATACAGCCCTTACCCGAGTCATCCCTGACTTGGTGGTTGTAGAGCCTTCTGACGGTCTCTCTTTGCATCACATTACTAAACTGTTGCACGCGCATAAAGGCTCATCCTACATGAGGCTTCAGCGCAAGGAAAATCCTGTGGTGCATAGTGAGGGACAAGAGTTTGTCCTTGGCAAGGGCATTGTTGTACAAGACGGTAGTGATGTCACCTTGATCGCTACTGGAGCCCTCATGATGCAGCAGGCGCTCAAGGCAGTTGCCGTATTGCAGGAGAAAGGGGTCAGTGTTGCCCTGATCGACATGCATACCATAAAGCCTTTGGATGAAGAGCTGGTGTTGAAATATGCCAAGCAAACAGGAGCTTTAGTCACTTGTGAAAATGCACAGATGATTGGAGGACTTGGTGGCGGTGTTGCCGAGTTCCTGAGTCAGACCTACCCAACTGTGGTAAGAAGAGTTGGAGTAAAGGACTTGTTTGGTGAAGTGGGTGATTTGGACTATCTTGTAAACCGTTTTGAATTGACTGTTGAGAGAATTGTCGCAGAAGCACTCGCAGCTATTGCCTTGAAAAAATAGGGGCATTTGCCCTATAACCCTGAGAATTGGAGAGTGTGATGAAGAAAACTCTAGGAATAGGTATTGACTTTGGTACTGATTCGGTGAGAACCGCCCTTTTTTCGTATGAAAATGGGGCTAGTCTGGGTAGTACTTCTTGTAAGTATCCACGGTGGAAAGAGGGCGCATATTGTGACGCTTCAGTGGCACAGTTTCGTCAGCATCCATCAGACTATAAGGAAGCTTTGTTACACTCTCTTCAGGAGTTATTGAAAACCCTAACACAAGAACAACGTGATAGTGTAGGGTCCATTGGTGTCGGGGCTACAGGATCTACTGTATCTCCTGTGAACAGCAAGGGAGAACCCCTTGCACTCTCTGATGAGTTTTCTTCTGATCCTGATGCCATGTTCTATCTTTGGAAGGACCATACGGCAACCTTGGAAGCACAGCAGTTCAACCTCTTGAGCAAGGGGTGGAAACCCGATTATACCGAGTACCAGGGCGCATACTCTTCAGAGTGGTTCTGGGCTAAAATTGCGTATGCTGGCAGGAGAAGTGAAAAGCTTCGAGCTGCATCAAATGATTGGATCGAGTTGGCTGACTGGATTCCCTTGTTGCTGACCGGAGACCAAGGCATAAGCTATCGGAATCAGTGTGCATCTGCACACAAGGCCCTCTACAACAGCCGGTTTGGTGGTTTGCCATCAAAGGAGTTTTTCCTTGCATTTGATCTTTATGCTGCACAAGTATATGACCAGTACACACAGAAACCCAGCTCCAGCTCCACAAAAGTAGGGGTTTTGGATAAGAGCCTCGCATCGCTCTTGCAACTGCCGAATGATGTGATTGTGGGAGGCAGTTCCCTTGATGCCCATGCAGGTGCCATAGGGGCCGGAATAGGTCCTGGAAAGCTGGTTTCTGTCCTGGGGACCTCAGCTGTCCATATGACAGTGCTTCCCTATGACAAACTGGATATCCCTAAACACCTTACCGAATGGTGTGGTCTAGCTGAGGGTTCAATCCTCCCAGGGTATTGGGGGGTCGAATCGGGACAGGCGGCCTTTGGTGATGTTCTTTCGTGGTTTGCCAATTGTCTGGCACCCTTTTCTGACAATCCTGAACAGATTCTTCCCAGACTTGACGAGATGCTTGCAAAGCAGGATTTGGGCTCCAAGGTAGTTGCATTGGAATGGTTGAATGGGCGCAGGTATCCCCAGGCTACAGATACTGTTTGGCCTTAGGAAAATACTGGCAGGTATGAAAACCCAGGGATTGCATTTTGAATTGATGATCGCCACTGGCGGTATTGCCAGAAAATCAGCAGTGCTGATGCAACGCTTGGCCACCATACTCAACCTGCCTGTCCTTGCTCTGTCAGAGCAAGAGACCTGTGCCCTTGGTGCTGCCATGTACGGTGCTGTTGCCTCGGGGCAGTTTGCGACCCTGGAAAAAGCTCAAGAAGCCATGGCAGCTACAGAGGGAATTTCCTATACACCCGTTGCTGCAGACAGGGAACACTTTGACAAGATGTTTGAACGATATAGTGCGTTTGGCGATGCATTGGAATCTACCTGGTGAAAACGTTCTAGCCTCTAGAATACCTATTCTCCCTTGCAAACACCACCGCCCCTAGATCCGGATCCAGGGGCGGTGGTGTTTGCTAGAGGCGCTAAGAGCTCTTTATGGAATTGGTAGTGCTGGTTCAACACAAGGCAGTCTCTTCACAACACGACTCCTTGTTGGAGGCCTCTAGGTTTCAGAGGTCGTTACAGTATGCTTGCTGGCGACGAGGAAGATGGTCAGCACCAGGGTGAAGATGGCTCCGGCAATGCCGGTATTCTTGTACGAGCCGAACAGCCTATAGACAAGGCTGAAGAGCCAAGGCCCTACTGCACTTGAGGCAACCATGATGGACATGGCAAAACCACTTATTGCACCTATGTGTTTTCTTCCATAGAGTTTTGGCCAGGTGACGATGTTCATCATTCCAAAGAGCCCGGAGGCTATACCGTAGGGTATGAGAAAGAAGAGACGTACAAGGGAGCTTGAGAAAAAGACCACCGAGAGTGAGGTGAAGAACAGTGAGATTGCAAAGACCACATACAGGCCCTTAAGAGGAATCCTATCGCTAAGATAACTGCCTATAAACCTTGCAATGACCGATATGACCGAGATGGGCAGAAAGATTGCTACAGCCTGTTGGGCCGATTGTCCGAACTCTGAGAAGATGGAGACTACATGGAAGGTAAATGCTGTGGTGAAGAGGGATGAGAAGCCCAAGGTGAGCAACATAAGCCAGAAGCGCACCTCTTTACGGGCCTCGCCTATATTCTTTTGTATGGCGGCATCTGCACCGCTGGAGCCCTTGGTCTGTTTCCGTACCGACAAACCCTCTTCCATCTCCATGGAGCATGATGCGGGGTCGGAGCGGAAGGAGAGCACGATCAAGGGGAGGAAGAAGAACAGCAAGAGGGCGGCTAGCACCATCAAGGCTTTCGACCATCCTAGGGAGTCAATGAGCCTTTGCATCGGCTGGGGGGCATAGGAGAAGCCGAATGCTGTCACCAGGCCCATAAGGCCTACTGCAAGGCCTCTTCGGGAGGAGAACCAGCGGGCTACCATGCCTCTGGAGACCAGGGCAAGTACCCCTTGGCCAAAGAACCTGATACCAAAGAATCCCAGTGTCAACACCACTACTGTTGCCAAGGGGAGAGGCAGTGAAAGGGTTGCAGCGACTGCCCCTGCTATGGTCTGCGAGAAGGCTAGCAAGAGCAGGAAAAACCCAAGGAAGAAGGCGGCAAGGCTGCCGGTGAGGCGAGCTCCCTTCTTGTCATAGAAGATGCCTGCAAAGGGAATAATGAGGCTGCTCACCAGCGTGCCTATCATATATGAGCTGGAGACACTCACCCGTGACAGGGCGAGGTCTCTGATATAGTGGTCGGTAAAGACTGAGACCCCCATAGTCTGACCTGGTATGCTTCCCAGCACTCCGATGGCTCCGACTACAAGAATAACCCATCCATAATAGAAGGGTAATGAGGCTATGAAAGGTTTTTTTTTGGCAATTGTGCTTGCCGTATTGGTATGCAATGAAAAACTCCCTACGTGATGATATCCTCATTCTACAGGAGTAATGTTTTTTGTACCACACACCCCAATGGTTTGCAAACGGCTTTTGTTGGTGTAGAGTTGAACAGAGGTGTTGGAATATGAGAAAACCTATGGTGCTGGTGTTGTTCTTGGTGGTGCTGGGCTTTCCTGTGTCAGCAGTTTCGTGGAACAGCATCGAAACTGAGCATACCTCCATTATCTTTGAAGATGGCGATCTTCAGTATGCCAAGGATGTTGCATCCTTTGCCGATGAGGTTTTTCTTGCACTTGCAGAGCTGCTTGAGCACAAGCCCCAAAGAAGGGTGCCGGTCATCCTTGCAGGAAGACCGGTGCACGCCAACGGGATGTTCGCCCCTTTTCCTGCCTCAATCATCCTCTATTTGAGCAGCCCTGTGGACCGGTTCCTCGGGTCGCGTTCTGTTTCCTGGCTCAGAAGCCTCTATACCCATGAACTGACACACTATTTGCACCTTACTGCCCCTGTGGGTCCTGCCAAGTATCTGCGCTTCCTGGGCCCTGCCACCCCTTCTATGAACACTGCCCTGATGCCCCTTTGGTGGGTGGAGGGGATAACCACCTATACCGAGAGTGAGTACGCCCAAGGGGGGCGCGGCGACTCTGCGCTCTTTGCCCTCAGCTGGCAATCACCCATGCTGCAAGCTTCCATGTGGAGCCTCTCCCAAGGGCGGTACAACTCCTCCTTCCCCCCCAGAGGGAGAATCTACAGTACCGGCTACCTTATGGTGGACTACCTCTTGCGCCACTATGGAGAGGAGAGTTTTGCAAGGGTGAATACGAGCTTTACCTGGTTTCCGTTCTTCGGATTCAACAGAGCGCTCAAGAAGGAGACCGGCTTCTCAAGCAAGGCTCTCTTTGCCCTGGCCCTGGAGGAGCAAAAGGCCCTCCTGCCCAAGGGCAGTTCTCCCGGGGAACTTTTTTCCCCGGAAGAAGGGGGCAACTACTATCTTCCCAGCTCAACAGAGAGGGGACTCACCGGGTACTCGCACACCCTTGAAAGGGGAGGGGCATTTCTTCTCTATCCCCCTGACGGGGGAGTAACGATACTCAAGGACCTGCCGTATATCGATGCTGATTCAATCTCCTTCACCCCTACTTCCGCTGTATTCTCCTTTGTATGGTCCGATCCCTTCCACCCCTCATCCCTGCCGCTTGCCCCGGTGAGCTATAGCGACCTTATGCTCTACACCTTCTCTACGGACTCGTTCACCCGTATCACCGAAAAGGCGATGCTCGCCCAGCCTGCCTTCGATGACGAGGGAGGTCGCCTGTTTGCCATTGAGCGCACAGGAGACAGGCATATCCTGGTCAGTATTGACCTGGGGACAGGGCTTTCTACGCTCTTGTATGAGAACCCCGAAGGCTCGGTGTTTGAGCCAGTTTTGGCGAAGGAGAACAGCGTGGTCGTGGTGGAGATAGTGGAGGGGAACTCCTCCTTGCTCTCCATCGATGAGAGAGGGAGGGCGACCGTGCTGGTTCCTCCTACCAGAAGTGAGATACGCTCTCCTGTCTTCTCTGATGGAAGCATCTTCTTTGTCTCCGATGATACAGGATTCTTGGCCTTGTACAGGTATGATTATGCATCTGAAGAGGTCTCCTTGCTCCTCGCTGACCCCCAGGGGATCCTGAAGGCCCGAGTGGAAGGCTCTTCTCTGCTCTACGAGACTTATAGGGCACAGGGTGTCGCCTTGAAACAGGTGCCCCTTGCCCACCTTGCCTCTAGTGTTGTCACCCTCCAAGGCCCTACTCTGAGAGAGGTCCAGCAGGCACAAGAAAAGATTCTGTTCTCCAGTGGGCGCTTTGTGGACTATCCCCGTCTCAATGTGGTCCTTCCTTTTCCCTTTGTCAGTGAAAACACTCTGCAACCGGGGCTTTGGCTTCATAGCCGCAGCTTGCTCAGACGGCAACTTCTTATAGCCCAGGTTGGCTGGGATACTGCTAAGAAACGTCTTGTGGGAAATATTGACTATGAGTATATGCCAGGTCCCTATACCCTTGGCTTGAACCTCTTTGCGGGAGAGGAGATTGGGGGGGCTGCGACACTTGCCCTTCCTGTGCTGTACCGCCCATCCTTATCGCAATTCCAACTGCTATCCCTTCGGCTTTCCCTGGGATTTGTCACCAAGGAAGCCGATCTGCAATATTCTCTTTCTACGCTACTTGGCTACCAAGTAAAGGGCCGCTCCCGTCCCAAGGACTTCTTCGGTCCTCCCTCTGCGGCTGTTTCATTGGGGGCTCAGTTGGCTTTTCAGATCCCCTTGCCTGCCAGGCTTCGCCTCTTTGGTTCTGTAGCTGCCCAAACTCGGCTTTTTTCTTCATCCCAGATGCTTAGCCTGAGCCTTGATGGCGTCACCGACAACAATGGTGAGCTCCAAGATGCACTCCCATATACAGGCTTCTCCGATAACGGTCTTGATGGATTGGCAAAAACTCGTCTCTCCTTGCGCTACCACATCCCCTTGGGCTTGCTCGACTTGCCCATCCCCTATGGAGGATTGACAGATCTTGGCCTTAGCTTCTCCCTGCAAAGTTCACTCTATCTAAGGGATAGGGTTCTTCTTTGGGATGAGGAGGTTGTGGTAGCTGGGAGATTGATCGCTTCTCTGGTAGTGGGCAGCGGCTTGGAAGTGCAGCCTTTTGTCGCCCTTGCCTACAGGGTGGGGGATGGCAAGCTCAGCTTCTCCCTGGGCCTCAACGGGGGAGCGCTTTTCATTACGGAAGAGAGGCCTCTTCTCTAGGTCAGTGTGGGTCGTTACCAACATCCAGCCCAATGCCTGCAAAGAATTTCCAAGGCCCGACATGGTCGGCGAAGGCACTGTCCTGCTCTTTGAGGGCAGTGACGTCGAAGACATACTGGATGGTGGTGAAAATCCGTGGTCGGTAGGTGTTGTTCTTCGCAACCCATTGGCCGTCCTTGCCGAAGCGTATCCCTGTCTCCAGGGCGACGGTCCCCTTGATCGTCTCAATTGAGGCTGTGGTAGAGCTTGGATGCAGGTTGAACCTCTGAAAGCCCCACAGTGCCTTCAGGTAGGGGTAGATGAGGTGAGTAGCCTCCCACTCCTTGTGGTACCCCAGCATCCAGGATGCGACCGTTATTCGCCTTCTAGGGATTTGATAGTCGTTTATCATGGGGCCGCTTCGGTGTCGGGTTTGCATGATGACCGGTCCAAATCCTATGGAGAAGGAGCGGTGCTGGCGAGCTGCCATGTCATAGAGAATCGATATGGAGTAGGTGAAGTCGGTATGATCGTACGTTGCCGGTTGGAATAGCTGCATCACGTCCACACCAAAGACTCCGTAAGAGGAGCCACTGCGCTTGTGGTAGACCCAGGAGGTGGTTACCAGCCCACCGTCAAAGTGATAGGAGAAGGTTGGCCCGCTCATGCGCTCTATCATCGATTGGTGGGCCTCAGTGGCGGTGAACGCGTGCATAAAGGAGAAGCCTCCCCTTAGGGTGAGGGCATTGCCCAGCTTCAGGAGAGCGACGGCTTGAGTGGACCTCTCCCAGCCGAAGGTGTGCAGGTAGGACGCTTCCAGGCCAGTCTCTATCCACCCTAGGGAGAACAAGCCTTGGATGGTCGCTCCCAGGTTTGGATGAAAAGAAGTTGTTTCGCTGTCATACGAGAGGTATACTCTGGGGCGTTCGAGACTGTCATGGACTCTGTTCTGCAGTTCTTCAAAGCCGAAATTTCCTGCCAGGCTCACCCCAACCAAAGGGGTGAACCTAACGGTAAAGGAGCTAAGCCCTACACTGATAGGGGAGGTGAGGTTGATGTTGATCTGGTCGTAGCGATGGGAGGTGTCACTTTTGTCGGTGAAGCCCAGGGCATCGGCCTTGAGAAAGATTGTGTCGTCGACGGCTATCCCCAGATGCCCGCCGAAGGAGAGACCGTCGTCAAGGTTATCCCCAAGTCCCATGGTGTACCAGTCGTTTCCCAAGCCCATATGCAGGTGGGTGACCTCAACTGCCCCTAGAGGAAGTAGGCTGATGAGCAACAGCAGGATAAGAGACCTACTCAGTTTCATGTCCTACTCCTTTTCGGAGAGCTCAAGCCAGCGATCTTCCATCGCTTCCAGTTTCTCGGTATTGGCATGGTAGGTCGCTGTTCGCATTGCCAGGGTACCAAGTTCGGTCTCCTGGGCATCAGAAAAACTCGCTTCCAGCTCTGTTTGCAGGGTATGCAGGGCTTCCATCTCGCTGTTGAGCATCTCAAGCTCTCGCTTCTCCCGGAAGCTCAGCCCCTTTTTGTCGTTTCTTCTGGATGAAGACTCTCTCCTGTCTTGGCGTTCAGCGGAGCTCCTCTGTTCTGATTCTTCCTTTTTCGCCAGCTCTTTCTCTTCTTTTTCATGGATTCTCCACTCGCTGTAGGGACCCGGGTAGAAGGAGACATTGCCCTCCATGTCCAGGACAAAGAGCTCGTCGCAGGTAAGGTCTAGAAACGCCCTGTCATGCGATACGACCAGGGTGCACCCGCTGAAGTCCTGCACATACTGCTCAAGGTTCTCCATGGTAGGAAGGTCCAGGTCGTTGGTCGGCTCGTCAAGCATCAGGAAGTTGGGGTTGGCAACAAGGTGTGAGATGAGGTAGAGCCTTCGCTTCTCCCCACCGCTGAGGGTGGCGATCGCACTTCGGTGCATGGTGGTAGGGAAGCCGAAGATCTCCAGGAACTTGGCGGCGGTGACGCTTTGCCCTTCGCTGAGGGTTATGCGCTCGCCCTTCTCTTGGATAAACTCCAGTACTGCCTTGTCGCTGTTGAGGTTGCGTCCCTCCTGGTCATAGTAGCCGAAGACTGTGTTGAGACCTGCCTCGCGTTCGCCCCCATCGGAGGGCGTGTGTCCGGATAACAGGTCCAGCAGGGTGGACTTGCCCGATCCGTTGGGCCCTACCACCCCGATCTTCTGCCCTTTGGTAAAGGAGTAGGAGAAGTTTGCGATGACAGGGTTCTCGCCATAGCTCTTTGAGATGTTTTTCACTTCCAGGATTTTCTTGCCCATCCTCCTGTTGGAGGAGGCAAAGCTTGCTTGGATTGTCTCCGATACATCCTTTTGCTCAGAGAGCATCCCCTTGATGCGGTCCTGGCGGTTGGTATCCTTGCCTGTCCTTGCCCTAGGGCCACGCTTGAGCCACTCTAACTCCCTGCGCAACACCACCGAAAGCCTGTCCTGCTCCTTTTGCATCATGGCAAGCCGTTCGGCACGTCTTTCAAGAAAGGTGCTGAAGGAGCCGGGGTGCAGGTAGATGCTTCCCCTATCCAGCTCCAGGATGGCGTTGCACACACTATCGAGGAAGTAGCGGTCATGGGTGACTATGATCATGGTCATGGAGCTATCTGCAAGATATTTCTCCAGCCACTCGATGGTCGCGATATCCAGGTGGTTGGTCGGCTCGTCCAGAAGCAGCAGGGTAGGCTTTGCACAGAGCACCCGTGCTATGGCCACCTTTTTCTGCATTCCTCCTGAGAGGGTGTGTATAGGCTCGTCGAGCATGTCGTACAGGCCCAGTTCCCCAAGGAATGAGGTATAGTCGTTTTCCAGGTTCCAGCTCCCGGTAAGGTCAAGCTGGTCGGTAAGTTCAATAAGCTCGCGCTTTGTCCCGCTGTCCTGTTTCTTCGCAATGACAGCGTGGTACGCATTCACAAGCGCTATGCGTTTGCCTTCCCCTTTGTAGAGATAGGAGCGTACCGTATCCTTCTCTGTGAAGTGCATCTGCTGGGTGAGCATGATAAGTTCACTCTCGCGCGCCATTGCTATGGTGCCGCTGTCAGGGACCAGGTCTCCTGCCAGCAGGCGTAGAAAGGTGGACTTGCCAGTCCCATTCTGTCCGATGAGCCCGACGCGGTCCCCTGCATCCAGACCGAAACTCACCTCTGTAAATAGAGGTTCTTCGTCGAGGGTTTTCGAGATATTTTCCAACGAGAGTACATTCATGCCCCTAGAGTATCAAAATGGGATTGTGAATACAATACGCCCCACTCGCCCTAGGCGGCAAGAAACAGGACACCAACTCCGATAATGGAGACAAAGGTCCCCAACAGGCTTGATGCGGTAATCTTTTTCTTGAAGAAGAACTTGTCGATGGGCAGAAGCAGGATTGGAGCAGTTTGTGTGATGGTAGTGACGATGCCAACCGGGGCGAGGGTAAAGGCCTTCATCTGGCTGGACATGCCCAAGACAGGACCGACCATCGCTGCAAAGAAGAGCAACAACAGCCATTTTGGATTCTTGAAGGCGGCAAAATGAGATCGTGCATTTCTTTTTATGATGAAGCTGTAAAGGATGAAGGCGATGAGGCCTCCCACGTTTCTGAGGAGGTTGGTCGATACGGGGCCTGTGGTATCCAGGGCATATTTGGCAAGGAGAAAGGAGACCGACTGCAAGACAGAGGCAACGATTGCAAAGAGCATGCCCTTTGCCTTCTGCTTCTCCACAGCTTCTCCTTCCTTGGTCTTCATGCCGCCTACCACCATGGCGATGACCCCCAGGATAGTCAGCATAATCCCCAGGACCTGCAAGATATTCAGCCGCTCTGCAAAGAGGAAGAAGGAGAAGACTGCCGTAGCTACCGGGGAGAGGGTCATGATGACCATCGTCTCTCGGGCTCCAAGCCATACAAAGGCATGGAAGAGCATCATGTCGGTGAAGAAGAACCCGATGGCACCGCTAGTAAAGAGTATCAAATAGGTTTGTGCGGAGAGTGAGGTGGGAAAGAGGCTCCCTTCGGTAAAGAATGCGAGCAGGAGGATAGCAGGAACGGCTATCCACATGCGTACATGCGCTACAGCATCCGATCCTACCTCCGTACCGAGGTGGCGGTAGACTAGCGAGTTCTGTGCCCAACAAACTGCGGTGAGCAGCCCAAGCAACTGCCCTATAATGAGGTTTCTATCCATAGGAGAAGACCATAGCACAAGAGAAGGAATAGTTACAGCTGTATAGGGGGAAACTTGTGATAGGGCAAAATCACTTTCTCTCCACGGTGCTCTTTTTTGCGCTTTTGTCCCCCACTGCGTTGACCTCTATCCTCTGAGCTCAGTACAATGAGGCTATGACTAAAGATATTTCAATGAGAGTGTCTGCCAAAGTCGCTAGCGACAAAAAGGCAGTAAAGCAGCAGGCCGCCAAAGAAGCGGGCCTGCCTATACAAGATGTAAAACAGATGCGTATCCTTCGCAAGAGTATCGATGCAAGGCGCAACCCGCCGGTGGTGGAGCTGCAAGTCCGTCTTTTTACCGGGGATTCTACACAAGAGTTGTATGAGAATACCGAGTTCGGCTTTGTGGGTGACAAGAAGCAGGTAGTAGTGGTAGGAGCCGGCCCCAGTGGTCTGTTTGCTGCACTACGCCTCATTGAGCGGGGCTTCAAGCCTGTCATCCTCGAACGAGGGAAGAGCGTAGAGGAGCGTAAAGAGGATATTGCACTCCTCTCTTCTCGCAATGAGCTCAAAGGCGAGAGCAACTACTGCTTCGGTGAAGGCGGTGGGGGTACCTTCAGTGACGGTAAGCTCTACACCAAAGCTTCCAAGCGCGGAAATGTAGATAAGATCTTAGCCCTTTTCTGTCAGCATGGCGCTCCATGGAATATCCTCTATGAAAGTCATCCCCACCTGGGAACCGAGAGGCTTCCGCATATAGTTGAGCAGATGCGCTCCACCATCATAGCCAGTGGAGGGGAGGTGCACTTTTCCAAGAAGGTCGTCTCCCTGATCAAAGGCGATGGGCAGGTAACCGGAGTCCAGACCGAGGGAGGGGAGACCTTCGAAGGGCCTGTCATCCTTGCCACCGGACATAACGCCAGAGATGTCTACGAGTATCTTGAAGAGGAGAAGATTGCCATTGAGGCAAAGGCGCTCGCCATAGGCGTCCGCCTGGAACATCCACAAAACCTCATCGACAAGATTCAGTACAAGGATGAAAACGGCAGGGGTGACTATCTTCCCCCTGCTGAGTATGTCTTCTCTGCCCATATTGAAGGGCGCGGGGTCTACTCCTTCAATATGTGCCCCGGTGGCTTTGTCATCCCTGCCATGCATGAAAAGGGCACCCTGTCCTTGAATGGGATGAGTAGCTCTGCCCGAAACGGCAAGTATGCCAACAGTGCCATGGTAGTTGAACTGCAGCCCCAGGACCTTCCTCAGGAGCAGTTTGGTGGGAACCTTGGGGTCATGCGCTTCCAGCAAGCCTTGGAAGAGCGCTTCTACAAGGCTGGAGGTGGAGCCCTTGTTGCCCCTGCACAGAGGATGGCAGACTTTGTAAACCATCGGCTTTCCAAGACCCTGCCGGACACCTCCTATGCTCCAGGTCTGGTCTCTGCAGATTTTCACCGCTTGTTGCCCACCTTTATCGCAGACCGTCTTGCACAGGCTTTTGTCCTCTTTGGCAAGAAGGCACATATCTTCTTGACCAACCAGGCGACACTTATTGGAGGGGCGACCAGGACCAGCAGTCCTGTGCGCATCCTGCGTGATAAGGAGAGTGGCATGCACGTTGAACTGGCGGGCCTCTTCCCTTGTGGTGAAGGCTCGGGGTATGCCGGGGGCATCATAGGATCGGCCTTGGATGGGGTAGCCTGTGCCGACAACGTAGCGACCTACCTCTCTTGAAGCAGGGTTTTGTCCCCATCAGGGGAGAGAGCTCACATACGCTTATCCTGGGTACAGGACCAAGTGTGCGCTCCTTATTGAAACAGCAGTACTATGGCCATGAACGCAATGCGTTCTGGCCAATTATGCAGACGCTCTTTGACACAAAGGTAGAGACCTACGAAGAGAAGTGGCTCCTGCTGCTTCACAACAACATAGCCTTGTGGGACGTGCTCAAGAGCTTTGAACGCAAAGGCTCCCTTGATTCGGCCTACAAGGAGGTTGTCCCCAACGACCTCAAGCGCTTTTTGCAAGACCATCCTGCCATCACAAAGGTGCTGTTCAATGGTAAGAAGGCCGAAGCCCTGTACAAGAAGCTCATCGGCTACTATCCACAAGAGATCACCTTTCTCGCCCTTCCTTCCACCAGTGCAGCCTATACGTTGAGTGTGGAGGAGAAGACACGCATCTGGGGTGAGGCTTTGTTTCCGCTCTGATCCTTAGAGCTTTGCGAGAATACTAAAGAAGACAAGCGCCTGCACGCCCTCCAGGGGAGTGCAGGCGCCTGTCTTTTGCTTTGTACTTTGTACTTTGCCTTCTCTTCCCATTACGCCTTCTTCCTCAGGCAAGATACCTGATGAGCCCCATCTTCTTTGCCAGTTCGAGGATAGGAAACGG
>CAZPOJ010000019.1:18221-27210 GCA_964588005.1 uncultured Sphaerochaeta sp. | reverse complement strand
TATACAAACCAGAAAATTGGAGGTTCTTATGAAAAAGACTATGCTCGTGCTGTTAGTTGTGCTCATTTCCTTTGGAACGTTGTTTGCTGCAGGAAAGGCTGAAGTGGACGTTGATACATGGCCAAAAGAAGCTGTTACCGTTATTTGTCCTTGGGCTGTTGGTGGGGTGGCCGACATCATCAACAGAAAGACCGCTGTCTATGGCGCAGAAGTATTGGGCAAGCCCATCCTGGCTACCAATGAGTTGGGTGCCGGAGGAAACGTTGCTCTTACCAACTACCTGAAGAATAGCCCAAACTCATACAATCTTATCTTCGGTGGTGAAGGAGCCTTCTCTATTGCTCCCAACGTAGATGGGTCGGACGCTATCCAGTTTACCTATGATGACTTTGAACCCATCCTCAACCTGTACTCCTCAATCTTTGTCCTTACCTCGGATGCTAAATTGAACATCAAGGATCTGGATGCTCTTAAGGTGTATGCAAAGGGTAAGAAGCTGAAGATTGCAGTAAACGGTGTTGCAGGCTCTGAAGCGTTCCTAGCCAAGGCACTTGCCAAGGACCTGGGCATCACCATGGAGCTGGTAAGCTACAACGGTGCAAACCTAGCCCTCGATGCAGCATCCAAGGGTGAGACTGACTTTGCCATCTCCCACCAGTCCCAGGCAAAGGGCAGTGTAGAAGCAGGAATTCTGAATCCTGTTGTTGTATTCGACGAGAAAGGTGTAAACAACGAAGTGTTTAAGAATGTAAAGGGTGTTGGCGAATATGGCTCCACTGCTTTCTTCAGAAACAGATGCTTCATCCTTGCCCGTAAGGGAACAGACCAGAAGGTCATCGACAAGGTGCGCACTGCATACCTGACCATTCTCGAAAAGCCTGAGATTGTAGATTTCTTCAAATCCATGATGGTTGAAGTCGACCCCATGGACAGTGCTTCCATCGACAAGCATGTCTCTTCTGTAGCTGCTATCGTAAAAGCTAATCTGTAACAAACTAAGTAATCGTTGGAACGGGTCTTCTTCAGAGAAGGCCCGCTCCCTGTAAAAGGGTGGAATATGCAAAGTTTCCTACAAATATTCAAAAATCTAGATAGTAAGATCGATCAGATAGGGGAGAGCCTCGAGGGTAAGAGAGTCAATTTTTATCCTTCCCTTGTAGGACCCCTTGTATTCCTTGCATTTGCTGTGGCGGCATTCATCTTGATGCCTAGCCAGGTAAAGGTGCAAGAGAACATGGCGACAACTGCAAGGACTTTTCCTACACTGTTGCTTCAAATCATGATAGCAGGTTCGGTAGTGCTCCTGGTAACCGAAATCGTTAAAATTGTACGAAAAACAACCATTGAAGTGGTCCAGGTGGAGCTTCTTACTGAGATAAAGGCAGTCATTATCCTGCTGATGCTTGTCCTCTACGCCCTGGCGATGCCGCTTATCGGCTTCATTGCAAGCTCGTTGCTGTTCTCTGTTGCCATGCTCTATTACTTCAGGATCAAGAAGGGGTTCGTACTATCTCATAGTGGTGATCGCGGCACTGACAATCGGCTTGGTCTTCAGATATCTCTTGGGCGTTCGCCTACCATAGGAATACAATCATGGAATTATTCTTGCAAGGCTTTCAACAGTTTTTTACCATATCCAGCTTCATCTACATGAATATTGGATTGATCCTGGGCTTGGTCTTCGGAGCTATCCCCGGTCTTACGGTAATCTTGTGTATCGTGCTGTTTCTCCCCTTTACCTATACCATGGGACCCATCGACTCCTTTATGTTCCTCTTGGGCATCTACTGTGCCGGAGGGTATGGGGGCTCGATCTCAGCTATCCTTATAAATACCCCAGGTACTCCCCACGCAACAGCCACCATGGCTGACGGGTATGCCCTCACCAAGAAAGGACAGAGCAAGAAGGCTCTGAACATAGCACTGCAGGCCTCTACCTTTGGAGGGATATTCAGTGCAGTTGTCCTGCTCTTCTTTGCTCCGCAGGTTGCCAAGTTCGCACAGAAGATGGGGACACCCGAATACTTCCTGGTCTGTCTCTTCGGTTTGACGGTAATTGCCGGTGTTTCAGGTAAGTCCCTGATCAAGGGAATTATTTCCGGTGCCTTTGGGCTGTTCATTGCAACTATTGGCCTGGACCCCATGACAGGATCAACACGGTATATCTTTAAGAATATCAATCTCTACTCTGGCTTTGACCTGGTCATCTGCCTTATCGGGTTGTTCGCCTTGAGCGAAGTCCTGGCGAAAAGCAAGAAGAGCAACCAGGTGACGATCTCAAGCTTGGAAGATATAAAATCGGAGAGCGGAAAGATTACAAAGAAGGAGTACAAGCGTATGGCCCTCCCTTCTTTGATGAGTGCCTTCATTGGGGTAATCATCGGTATTATTCCAGGGACTGGAGCCTCCATGGCTTCCTTTGTCAGTTATGACCGTACAAGGCAGATGAGCAAGTACAAGGAAGAGTTTGGTCACGGCTCAATTGAAGGGATTGCTGCAGCTGAGACTGCCAACAATGCCGTTACCGGGGCAACCCTCATCCCCTTGCTGACTATGGGAATCCCAGGCGACGGTGCTGTCGCCATCATGCTCGGAGCCTTGATGATCAACGGCCTTACCCCGGGTCCCAATCTCTTTGCAAAACATGGCGTTACCATGTATGCCATTATGATCGGCCTTGTTTTCGTCAACATCTTTATGTTTTTACAAGGCAAGACCCTTACCAAGTATTTTGCCAGGGTGGTTTCCATTCCCGTCTCCATCTTGACGCCAATTATTGTCATCTTCTGCTTTGCCGGCGCTTTTTCAGTCAACACTTCCATGTTTGATGTGGGTGTGACCTTGGTATTTGCAGTCATTGCATACATATTTGGGAAACTGGGCTTCTCTACCATCCCTGTCCTGCTTGGCCTGGTATTGGGAGCCATCACCGAAGAGAACTTCCGTCGCTCACTCATCCTTTCCGATGGAAGCTATAAGATATTTGTACAATCACCCATTGCAATCGCATTTCTTGTGGTGATCGTACTCACTGTCCTGATAATTGGAATTTCTAAGATTCAAGAATCAAAGAGGAGTATATAATGGCCCAGCCTAATATTATTTTCTATTTCTCAGACCAACAGCGTTTTGATACATGTGGCTGCTATGGGCAGACTCTGCCCATTACACCCCATCTCGATGCCATGGCCGAAGAAGGCGTGCGTTTTGACCTCGCCTTCTCCCCACAGCCGGTTTGCGGTCCTTGCCGTTCGATCTTTCAGACAGGGCTTTACCCCACTGAAACCGGGTGTTTCAGAAACAATATAGCCCTTCCCACCGATGTGAAGACCTTGGCCAACTATCTTACGGAAGCTGGATACGAGAGTGCCTACATTGGCAAATGGCATCTCGCCTCCACAGGGGGCTTGGAAGAGACTCCCACTATTGATTACCATACAAAGGCCATTCCAAAGAGACTCAGGGGCGGGTATGAAGGGTTCTGGAGAGCTTCTGATGTGTTGGAGTTCACCTCCGACGGCTATGGGGGATATGTCTACGACGAGCACAACGTCAAGCGTGAATTTACCGGCTATCGTGCCGATTGCATCACTGATTTTGCCTTGGAGTTCCTGGACGGGTACAATGGAGAGAAGCCTTTCTTCATGACAGTCTCGCATATAGAACCTCACCATCAGAATGATGCCAAGCAGTATCAGGGTCCTGTCGGTTCAAAGGAGAAGTTCAAGGACTGCCCTATCCCCGGCGATCTTACTGCCCTGGAAGGAGACTATAGGGAGGAGTATCCAGACTATCTGGGTGCTTGTGAAAGTGTGGATGAAAACCTAGGACGTCTTGTCGAATCCCTCAAGAAGAAGGGTATCTATGAGAATACGGTCATCATCTTTACTTCCGACCATGGTTCACACTTCAAGACACGCAACAAAGACGATCACCTCAACGGGTATGATGATTACAAGCGTTCCTGTCATGATGCAAGCTTGCGTATCCCTTTGGTGGTGCGCGGTGGAGCTTTCCTCGGTGGCAAGGTTGTAGAGGAACTGGTAAGTACTGCAAGCCTTCCCAAGACAATCCTCTCTATGGCTGGCGTTGCTGTCGGTTCTGCCATGATCGGAGAAGACTTGGCCGATGTAGTTGAGAAAAAAGATCCCAATAGGGTCAATGAAATCTTTGCCCAGATATCAGAGAGCAGGGTCGGGCGCTGCATTCGCACTCCTCGTTTCAAGTATGCTGTCTATGCTCCGGGTAAGAATGGGGGCACTGATATGGACAGTGATGTCTATGTCGATGATTTCCTGTATAATTTGGACAATGATCCCTTTGAGCTTACCAATTTGATTCATGACAAGGCCTATGATCGTGATAAGCTGGTCTTGAGGGAACGGCTTACGCACTTGATTGCACAGGCCGAGCATAAGGAAGTACGCATTGAAGATGACGCATCGAGGAAGGTCGAACACTAAGAAGTACGAGCAGGTCTATGAGTACATCACAACATACATAGACCAGCAAAGATTTTCAGAAAATACCAGGATCCCCTCTGAAAACTTTCTCAGTAAAAAACTGAGTGTTAGCAGGGAGACTGTAAGGACTGCCATCGCGTTGCTCGTTGAGGAGGGTGTTGTCTATACCATCAAGGGTAGCGGCACCTTCTTTAACAAGAAGCGGCTTCTCATGCACGAGTCCTTGCCGGAGAATGGCGATATTATGATCGGCGTTATTGTCCAGGGACAGGACTATAACGCCAATTCCAATCTCCTGAAGGGCATAAAAAGTGCCCTTGCTGAAAAATCGGTCGAGTTGAAGATCTTCTATACGGACAACAAGCTGATAAACGAGCGCAAATGCCTCATGGCATGCGCAAAAGGGTTTCATGGGCTCATCGTTGACGGGGTGAAGGCGAGCATGATCAACCTCAATGGAGACTGTTATGCAACCCTGTATGAGAAGAATATACCGGTAATATTCTATAATAATTTCTATGCAGGTTCTAATTTCCCCAAGGTTACCATCGCAGATGGAGAGTGTGCCGATGCGTTGGTCAAAAGGCTCACTGAGTTTGGACACCGGCATATAGCTGGCATTTTTGTCTATGACAACTACCAAGGTATAGAGAAGTACAAGGGGTATGTACACGCTTTGCAAAAATATGGGGCCTCGTATGACGATAGGTATGTGCGATGGTTCATCTCCGATGATACCCAGGATGAGAAGGAGTTGTTTCGTTCGGTGTGGAGATTTCTCAAGGCTCTGCCCAAGTGTACGGCCATAGTCTGTTGCAACTTCATGATCCTAAGGAGCGTGTTGCGCTTATTGGCCAAGCATGGTAAAACTGTGCCCAAGGATTATTCGGTTGTCAGCTTTGATTATTCTGATACTGATTGGCAGGAGAGTGGCATCACCAGTTCAATCCATCCTGGCTTTACTATGGGTTTTGAAGTAGGTACACGGATTTTCCAGATGATTTGCGACAATGAGTATAAGATTCATGATTATTCGTATATCCTAAAGCCAACAATCTTTGATGGAAGCTCTATCCAAGACATACGAAGCTAGAAACACAAAGGTATTTGCATGAAACGAAACCATATCACCTTGATGATCAAGCCCTCCTCCTCAGCCTGTAACCTCGCCTGCGACTACTGTTTTTACCATGATACGGCAGAGAACAGGGAAGTAGGACAGCGTCCCTTCATGGGCGAGGATGTGATGATGGCTATCATCACCAAGGGCTTGGCAGAGGCGAAGATGTGCTCCTTTGTCTTTCAGGGAGGGGAGCCCTCCCTAATTGGACTTCCGTTTTATGAGAAGTTTGTAGAGGCGGTTAATCGCCTCAATACAGAGGGTTCTTCCATCCACTACGCCTTTCAGACCAACGGCATGCACATCGATGGGGCTTGGGCCACATTCTTCAAGCAGAACAACTTCTTGGTGGGTGTCTCCTTTGATGGATCACCGCGTCTGCATAATCTACATCGCTTTGATGCCCAGGGCCAAAAGAGTGCACGCAAGGTAGTGGAGGGCATTGAGCTGTTACGAACGATAGGCGCAGAGTTCAATGTCCTGGGGGTGGTAACTAACGAGCTTGCCCAGAATGTCGATCTTATGTGGAACTATATGCAAGCTCATAATCATCGGTATTTGCAATTTATCCCCTGTATGGAGAGCTTGGAAGGCTTTACCACAAAGCCCTTTCTTTCAGCAGCGAACTATGCCCTCTTTCTCAAGCGCCTCTTTGACCTCTGGTTCCAGGCATGGGAGAGTGGCAACCCCGTCTCCATCAGGTTCTTTGACAACTTGGTGGGGATGCTTGCAGGCTATCCCCCGGAGAGCTGTGACATGGCGGGCGTCTGTTCTATCCAGTATGTAGTTGAAAGTGACGGCAGCATCTACCCTTGTGACTTCTATTGCGATGATACATCCTACTTGGGCAACCTGCTCGTCGATGACTTTAGTACCCTTGATGGGAATAGGGCGGCCATGCGCTTTGTCGAGGACTCCCCCAACAGTATCGACGCTTGCCTCTCCTGCCCTTGGAAAGAGCTGTGTCGCGGTGGCTGCAAACGATATAGGGATGAGAGTGGGTACCGGTTCTGTTCCACCATGCTGGATTTCTATCCCTATGCCATCAGGCGATTGGAACATGTAGCGCGCACCCTGGTGCGCTAAAGGAGACTCCTCATGCCCCAAGCAGAACGAACGACCAAGGCGGTAAAGCCTGAGGTAAACTTCAAGTTTTATCTAAAACTCTTTTGGACTACCTTCACCCTGAGCCTCTTCACCTTCGGGGGGGGCTTTGTCATAGTCTCGCTGATGCGCAAGAAGATGGTGGTTGGCCTAAACTGGATCGATGACGAGGAGATGATGGACTTTGTGACCATCGCCCAGTCATCCCCCGGGCCTATAGCACTCAACGGATCGTTGATGGTTGGCTACCACCTGGCAAACATCCCAGGGGCCCTGGTAGCGGGCCTTGGTACGGTGATCCCACCCATGATCATCCTCTCCCTGGTCAGCCTTGGCTATGAGGCGGTGAAGTCCAACCTATGGATCGCTGCCGCCTTTCGCGGGATGCGCCCTGTTGTGGCTGCCATTGTCCTGCAAGTGACGTGGGCACTGCTCAAGCCTGTCCTGGGGAAGAAGAAAATCATCCCCATCCTTATGTTCATCCTGGCGTTTGGCGCACTCTATTTCTTCAAGGTCAATATCATGCTGGTCATGCTCGTCTGTGTGGCAGTTGCTGTCATAGTAAGTCTTGTCGGGACAAAAAAGGCAGGTCTGCGATGAGTATACTCCTTGAGCTTTTTTTCAGCTTCTTTCAGATCGGACTGTTCAGCATCGGAGGAGGGTATGCGGCTATGCCGCTTATCCAGGCGCAGGCCGTCGATCTCAAAGGGTGGCTAACCCTTGCAGAGTTTGCCGACTTGGTAACCATCGCTGAGATGACCCCCGGTCCCATCGCCATCAACAGTGCAACCTTTGTGGGCATGAAGGTGGCAGGCCTAAGCGGTGTGGTTGCTGCAACCTTGGGGAATGTACTTCCCTCCTGCATCATCATCATTACTCTTGCCAAGCTCTATGAGAAGTATAGCCAGCAGACCCTCATGAAGAATATTCTGGAGAATGTACGTCCTGTTGTCGTCGCTGCAATCTTCACCGCCGGGCTCTCCTTGCTCCAGCTCGCCATAGGTTCACTGGGGAGCTTTGACCTGTTTGCCATTATAGTATTTGTGCTTGCCTTTATGCTTCTCAACAGCAAAAAGATTAAGGTAGGCCCTATCATCCTTCTGGTGGCAGGAGCTTTGGTAGGTATTGGGTATGCCCTGGTCTTTGGGTTGAACTAGATTGTTTTCTTTTTCCCTATCAAGAATCTCTCATTTCTAGTATCATTTGTCATATGTTTCCTGTTTCTTGTATGACTAATAGCAGTAGGTTTCTTGTAAGGGGTACTATATGATACGAATCACTAAACGCGTCTTCACCGACCTCGCTATCTGGATGATGGGATTTGGCATCCTTGTAGGTATAGTCTTCCCATTCTTTATGCTCCTGTTGGGTATGGATTCCTCTATGGCGATGTCTTGGTGGTTCTTTGTTGTTTGCATGCTGGCTGGCCTGTTTGTAGGGGCGATCAATATCCTGTTGGCCCACCGCATCGTCGGAGACCGTCTGAACCTGTTGGCCAAGCATATGAAGGACATTGAGAACCATCTCAAGGCCGTAACGGGGAAAGCCCAGGCCATGGATTGCACTCCTGAAAACTGCCATATCCCTGTCGACTCTCAGGATGCCATCGGAGCGAGCAGTCGTGCCTTCAACAACCTTGTCGATACCCTTGCAAAATCAATACAGATTGAGATGGACATCAGGTCCTATACTCAGTTACTTACCACCCACTTGGAGACTGACAAGCTCACCCGTAATGCCCTGGTAGGCTTGATGGAGATGATCGGGTGCCCCTCTGGGGCAATCCTCATCGAAGATGGGGGGGAGCTTCGCGTCTATCATACAGTGGGCCTTAGTAAGTCAAGCTCCCTGAGTTCCAACCCCCTCATCCTTGACTCGATGCAGACGCTCAAGCGCAATGTGATCGACATCCCCCATGATGTCATGCTCGAAGGCGTGATGACCTCCTTTCGCCCTAGCCAGATCATAGTTGAGCCTATTGTTTACAAGCAGCTGCCCTTGGGGGCTGTAGTGCTTGCCTCCGATGTCGCTTTCTCCCCTGAGGTGCTGGATAACCTGGACCTTTTCGGCATCAGCTTGGCCCTTGCCCTTCATAACGCCATGACGCACGACCAGGTGCAGAAGCTGGCGGCCATCGACCCGTTGACCAACGTCTATAATCGTCGATTCGGGCTTTCCCGCCTCCACGAGGAGTTTGTCAGGGCAGTCAAGCAGAACATAGCCTTGGCGGTCCTTATGATCGACATCGACCATTTCAAGCAGGTCAACGATGTCTATGGGCATACTGTAGGGGACAGGGTAT
>CAZPOJ010000019.1:0-18121 GCA_964588005.1 uncultured Sphaerochaeta sp. | reverse complement strand
GGGTATCGCCCACATACCTTCCCTGGAAGAAGGCCATACCCACAGGCAAGGTCCTCAAGGAGTCCTTGTGGATAATCACCAGGGTGAGGAGGAACTCATTCCACGTCCAGGTGAAGAAGAAAATTATCAGCGTCATGATTGCGGCCCCTGACATCGGGATGAGGATTTTGACCAAGATCGTGAAGGTACCCGCTCCATCTATCTCAGCTGCTTCTATCAAGGACTTGGGAAGGTCTTTGAGTGTGCCTCGCAAAAAGAAGGTTCCAAAGGGGATACCCATCCCTATCTGCGCCAGTATAAGGCCTGTGAGGGTGTTCAGCAGTCCCAACTGCATAAGGTGGTAGTAGAGCTGGATGATGACCACTTCCATGGGAATGGTCATGCCCAGCAGTATGACGCCAAAGATGAGCTCCTTCGCCGGTATCTTGAAATAGGCGAAGGCATACGCATTGGTGATGGAGAGCAGGATGGTTCCAAAGACAACTGGTATCACCACTAGGATGCTGTTCTTGTAATAGATGCCGAATCGCCCCTGCACCCAGGCCTTTTGGATGTTGGAGAACCGAAAAGTGGTTGGCAGACCGAACACATTGTTGATGAGGTCGGCCTTGTCCTTGAAGGCTGCGCTCCAGACCAG
Source organism: uncultured Sphaerochaeta sp. (assembly GCA_964588005.1). Lineage (GTDB taxonomy): Bacteria > Spirochaetota > Spirochaetia > Sphaerochaetales > Sphaerochaetaceae > Sphaerochaeta. The sequence goes on along the minus strand of CAZPOJ010000019.1, from coordinate 17,484 downwards.
GATAAAGGGAGCCACTGAAATACAGAAGAAGATGATGAGGACACCTGCAGTCAGTACTTTGGCAAAGGTGAGTTGTCTAAGTCTCCTGTTCATAGCGCTTCCTCACTTGGGTCACCAGCAAGGTGATGGAGAAGATGATGATCATCAGTGTCACCGCCAAGGCGGCAGCATAGCCGTTGCGGTTGTACTGGAACGCATTCTTGAACACATAGAGGGAGAGCACGTTGGTAGCATACCCGGGGCCCCCCTTGGTCATGACGTAGACCAGGTCGAACGTCTTAAGCGAGTTGATGAAGAGGTAGACTGAGACCACCATGATCTCATTGGTCAGGGAGGGAAGAGCCACATGGCGAAACTTCTGCCATCCTCCTCCCCCGTCGAGAGCTATTGCATCGTAGAGGTCCGGTGATATCTTACGGTACCCTGCAAGGAAGATCACCATGGCAAAGCCATAGTGCACCCACGTTCCTGTGAAGCCCACCGAGGCGAGTGCCGTCTGGCTATCGCCAAGCCAGGCCCGTGTAAGAGAGGGGAGGCCCACCTTGGTCAGCAGTACGTTCAAGACCCCGAAGGCCGGGTTGTAGATCCAGCGCCAGATGACCCCCACCACAACAAGGGAGAGTATGTAGGGCATGAAGAATGCCACCTCAAATACCTTGCGATAGGTGAAGTTGTTCAGTTCGATGATTGTCGCCAGAAACAGGCCCAGCAGTGTCGGTAAAGCCATGATGAACAGGACCAGTGTTGCATTATTGACAAGCGACTGGAAAAAAATCGGGTCGGAGAAGAGTTCTGCGTAGTTTTGCAACCCTATAAACTTCTTTGCACCCATCCCGCTCCACTCCATGCCTCCCAGTATGATGGTCTGCACTACAGGGACCAGGACAAACAGGGTGTAGGTAAGAAGACCGGGAAGCAGGTAGAGTATGCCTCTCCATGGTGAGTCATAGAGACTTCTACGGGTTTTCAAGCAGGTACCCCCTCTGTATGGATGTGAGCTGTGGCAAACCATCACCGCTGCTCCGAAGGAGAAGGGGTGATGGTACATACGACAGTAACTATCAAAGATTACCTTGGTCAGTTGGTGAAGTTGGAGTAATCAGCCTGCAGCCTCTGGACAAAGACGCTGGGGGTAATCTCCAAGGCCATCAACTCCTGCACAGCAGCTGAACAGGTGTCATAGAAGGTTGGAGTTATCCAGTCGATAAAGTAACCCATGCCATTTGCCTTGTCGGCAGTGCTGTATGCATCCAAGATTTCTCGGAACAGTTCCGGTGCATCACTGTAGTCCTCACTCTTGATGGACTGTGCCGGAAGCATCATGTTGTCAGCCCATTTGCTAGCTGTCTCTTCTGTCGCCAGGTAGTTGAGGAACTTGATGGCTGCATCAATATTCTTGGACTTCTTGGAGACTACAAAGGGGATGCCGGGTCCTCCGATAGCCTTTAGCTTGGAAGGATCATTAGCGGGCATAAGGAAGAATCCCACTTCAAAGGGGGAGTTCTCCAATAGTTCGCCCATCATCCAGTTGCCGGTAAGGAACAACAGCGAGTCCCCCTGCATAAAGATACTTGCCGAGTCATCGTAGCCGATGGCTGAGAAGTCCTTGGTGAAATACCCCTTGCGTACCCATGCCTGCAAGGTTTCAGCGGCTTTCCTGTTCTCTTCGCTGTTCCAGAACTCACCCTTGTCACCACTCATCATCTGGTCGAGTTGATTGCGGGAGGTGTAGACGTGTTGGATGGCACTCCACTCATGGATTCCTGTCCAGCCGTCGAGGTTGCCAAAGTTGATGGGGGTGTACCCAGCACGCTTGGTCTTTTCAAGCAGGGCCTCCAACTCGGTGAATGTCTTGGGCAGGGTGTAGCCAAGCTTATCCATTAGGGGCTTGTTGTAGAAGAAGCCTACAATTTCTGCAGTGGTTGCTATACCGTAGTAATCGCCCTTGTACCCCATGGCCTTGAGGGTGGAGTCAGAGAAGTTTGCTTTCCAGTTATACTGTTTTGCTACATCGTTGGTCGATACCAGAAGCCCGGCCTTGGCCATGGCACCCATGTCAGCTTCTCCTTGGTTGACCTGCATGATGTCCGGCCCAGTGCCTCCTTCAAGGGACATCTTGAGTACCAGCTTCAGGTCATCGAGGATTTTAGTCTCCCGGTTGATTGCGATACCCGGGTTCTTTGCTTCAAAGCTTGTGACGATAGAGTCCATGATCTCGCTTTCAATCCCCCGGTAGTATTGATCCCAAAGGGTAAGCGATATCTTGGATTCAGCCTCCTTTACTCCCGCGGTCCATACAGATCCCATGGCGAGCAACACGATCAGCATAAAGAATAAGATTTTTTTCATGCCGTTTTCCTCCTGTTTGTTTCAGAGTAACAGGAAAACGCTTTCCCGTCAAATTATTTCTTTCCCTATAACAGAAAAAGGTGAAAAGAGTAGCAATCCAAGCGGTTCTCTATGGTTCGTTTTGTATCTCTTCAAACTTGCTGCATCCAGAGGGAGAACTATTGCCCTGGTGCTCCCTATGAGAAGTTGCCCAAGGTATCAGTCTGACTCTTTCTTGTTCTTCCGCAACGCCCTGGGGGCATACCCATAATACCGCTTGAACGCTGTGGAGAACGTAGAAGGATTTGAGAACCCGACCATATCACTGACCGTTGAGAACGGTATGTCCGTATTTTCTATCAGCACCTTGGCCTGGTCCATCTTGATGGCGCGTACCCGTAGCCCTGGGGGCATCTGATACAGTTCCAGACAGAGGCGGGTAAGATGGGCCTTGCTTAGGTTCATCTCTTTGCACAGGTCACTGATATTCCAAGGTTTGGTCAGTTCTGAGGCAACTTTCTGCCATAGCAGGGAGAACTGCTTGCGATACCTGAGGGTGTTGTGCTCCTCAGACCACCCTAGGGAACGCTTTAGGGTAATGAGGAACAGGTGGGCATACATCTCCTGGGCCAACAGACTATCCTGGTCATGATAGTGGTCCTCAAGCATGGCTGACAGGAAATGTTCGGTAAGCTGTTTTTGTTGCGAAAACTGGTAGATAGTGTAGTCATCGATCTTTGGCACACCCCATCCGGAAGTCGCGTCAATGTTTAGCCAGATACAGTGCCAAGGTTCCTTGCCGTAGGGCCTCTCCAGGTGTGCCTGCCCCGTTGCAGACGAAAGAAACGCCTTTCCTTCCTCCAGGAGAAAGGTGGTGCCATCATCCATGATGAACTCCCCGCACCCGGAGAGGGAGAGCACCAGGACATGGAAACCCCTGTTCGCAATACGTTGCACCCAGAACCCTTCGGCGAGGATACTGTGGGCCCCCTTGCGTATCCTTGCATCCGCATACGGGCGTCTTGCCAGCAGCGTTGCTGAAAGGAACTGTTCTATGCACCCACGGCTGACATATACCACTTCATCTATATATTTCATGGATAATGCTAGCATTTTCCATGAAGTATATAAAGCAGGAATGAGACAAATTGAAAGATTCTTGATACGAATGATGATTGTTGAAAAAAAATAGCTCCGGTATGATTGCAAGTACCTGTAGCATTTATTGGATTTATAGTTGCTTGTATGGACGTTTTCACCCTTGCTGCTCTTCATTGGACTATATTGGCCTCTTACATTTTAAATATATGCTACAGGCTATGTTAAGATTCCTTTTTGCTAGCAATGAGGCTTTTAGTGATGAATTGGTATATTCTAGACCAGCTCACACTACGATCGAAGTAAACCACCGAGGAGTGTACATCATGGAAAACCGTCCCTATGATCATTGGCAAAAGTATCAGACCCGGTCTGGACTGCCTGCCGACCTGGTAATTTCTGCTGTCCAGAAAGAGATCAGGCGAAACAATCCTGAGAACGCAGCGACTCTTGCCTACGAGATGTTTATCACAAGCGGGGAGCTTGAGGATTATCTCTGGTTCAGGCTCAAGACCATCAGTGTTGAGGATATTGGCTTTGGCAACCCTTTGGCCCCTGTGGTCATCAACAGCCTCGACCAGATGCGCAAGACCATAAAACAGGACGGGGATCGCGGTCTTTTGGCTATCCACGCGGTGAGATACCTCTGTGAGTCTGCCAAGGACCGTAGCAGTGACGAGATGTACTGCTGGATTCAGAAAGAGTATGCCAAGGGCACACTCCGCCCTGAAATTCCTGATTATGCAATTGACAAGCACACCCTCAAAGGGCAGGAGATCGGGCGCACCGATCATGATTTCTATGCTGAAGGATCGAAAGTCGAGCCCGAATGGGAAGACCGTGACGATACCTATCGTAAGCGACTGCTTGCCATGCTTGATGAAGCAAAAGCCTAAAGAGCAAAATAGGATGCTCTTCTGCATCCAAGGAGTGAATATGCTGAAAAGAAACGTGTTGGTTTGTGTCCTGGTGATCGGGTTGCTCTCTTCTTTGTTCGCAGGCGGATCGCAAGAGACTAAAAAGAGTGACGAGAAAGTAGTGACAACCGCTACGCGCTCAACGTATGCCAATGAGAAATGGTATTCCGATATGAATGCTGCCTTTACCGCTGAGACCGGTATTAGGGTTCAGGTGGAAGCCACCCCCGGTACCGGGGATGACCACGTGACCAAGGTCAACATCGACCTGCTTGCAGGCGGAGATATCGACGTCATCGAGACCTTGGGGCCCCGTGACTACAGTGCCCGTCGTGAGGCAGGCTTTTTTGCTCCGCTGGGCTCACTGCTCAAGGCGAAGGGCATTGATGAGACTTCGATCTGGGGGAAGTATATCGAGTACTCAGACGACGGATCTTTCTATGCACTGCCGTACAAACAGGAGATTTACTGTGTCTTCTACAACAAGAAGGTCTTTGATCAGGCAGGAGTTGCCTATCCCAAGGCCCCTTGGACCTGGGATGACTATGTGAGCATTGCCCAGCAGATCACCACCGATACGAACTATGGCTCCTTCATGAACCTTGATACTCCATGGGTCTACATGCTCGCATCACAGAAGGGTATCCCTTTCTACAAGGAAGACGGAAGCTGTAATTTTGACCACCCTGAGTTTTCAGAAGCTCTCAAGTGGTATAAGAGTCTTGGAAATGACCTCAAGATTCAACTGGGTGCAAAAGAGATAAAAGCCATCGGCGTAGAGTGGAACTACTATGCCACAGTCGATAACCTGGGAATGTTCTTCCAGGGCAACTGGTTTACACGCCTGCTCAACAGCCAGGAAGACTATCCCAAGGATTGGCAGTATGGCGTTGTTGCAGTGCCTACAAGCGGCACTGAGGAGAGTAACAATTACTTGACCTCCATGGGCTATGTATCCGTCAACAAAAATGCTGCCCACAAGGATGCCGCCCTTACCTATGCCATCTGGCGTGCGAAAAACCAGTGGAAGTTCGAAGGTGGAATCCCTGCCCTGGTTGGTCTCAGCTCAGAGGAGCAGGCTCAGATTTTTGAAGCAACAGCCAATGCATCGCATGGAAGCATCACCACCGATGAGCTCTACGGTGCTCTCATTGACAACGGTATGGGTGTCATCGCCAGTGATATCGTCGGTCTTGTGGGAGCAGAGTACAACAACATCGTCAAAGAAGAGGCTGAGCTCTACATGCTGGACCAGCAAACTCTTGCAACCACGGTGAAGAAGGTCTGCGACAGAGTGAATGAAGCTCTCAAGAATCTCTAGTAGTAAGGTTTTCCGGTAGTATGAATCGTCGGGTGCCCCCTGGGGCACTCGACGACGTATAAGGAGAGGTTTTCATGTCCAGAACTCTTCGGTATAAACAAGAGGCAAAGACGGCCTTCTTGTTTGTCCTTCCATTTCTTCTATTTTTCCTTGTTTTCAAGTTCTATCCTTTGGTGTATGGGGTAGTGGTGAGTTTTCTTGACCAGAACTCCATCCGTAAGCTGAACTCCCGTCAGTTCATGGGTTTCGTCAACTATGTACGTGTCCTCTCCTCTCCGACCGTCCTGCTCTCCTTTGTACACACCATCCAGTACTCCTTGCTCTATGTGGGGATGACCATGGTCTTCTCCCTTACCCTGGCCCTCTACCTCAACAGGGAGTTCCCTGGCAGGACCATGGTACGGACCATGGTGTATATCCCTTATGTGACAAATCTCATTGCTGTGGGAATTGTCTGGAAGTACCTGCTCAACCCCTTTGAGGGACCGGTCAATACAATCCTGCGAACCCTGGGAGTGGGCGAGGGCTATCTTCCCCAATGGCTCAGTGGTACAGGCATGGCGCTGCCCACAACAGCCTTCATCAGCACCTGGGTCACCTTGGCCTTCAGCATCATCACCGTATTGGCTGCCTTGCAGGAGATACCCAAGGATCTCTATGAGGTTGCCGACATCGAGGGGGTGACCAAGATGCAGAAGCTTCGCTACATCACCTTTCCAAGCTTGAAGCCTACTTTAGGGTTCCTCCTGATGATGAATGTCATCAACTCATTCAAGAACTATACGGTGGTGGTCGCCCTCACCAATGGGGGGCCGGGAAATGCCACGCGAGTCTCTTCGTTCCAGATCTATGAGGATGCCTTCAAATACTACAAGTTCAGTTACTCCTCCGCTCATGCGGTGCTGTTGACCCTTTTCATCCTCCTGGTGACGTTGATCCTGATGCAACTGCGTAAAAGATGGGAGGCTTGAGTATGAAGACCCTTACGACCAAGAAGAAACCTCAACTGCTTACTGTGACGATGTGGATCCTCGCGCTGTTGATGGTCTATCCCTTTATCATGATGATAGTCCTCTCCTTCAGGCCCCAGGGCCTGGTCTACAAGAGCATCTTCCTGCCGATCAAGCCGATTTTCACCAACTTTCACACGGTGCTGACCAATGAGTACTTTGGCAACTGGTATATGAACACCATACTGACCGTCACGCTGGTCATTATATTTCGCCTGATGGTCACCCTGCCTGCAAGCTATGCCCTCTCGCGTCTTGAGTTCCCCTTCAAGCGCTTCTTGCTGCTGTTTCTGTTGGCAACGTACATGGTGCCGGCAGAGACCACCATGGTGCCACGGTATCTCTATTTTAAAAACATCGGCCTTCTGGACAGCATGTGGGCCATCGTCTTGCCTGAGATCAGCGAGGTTTTCTACCTGGTGCTCCTGATAGAGTTCTTCCGGGCTGTACCCAAGGACTTTTCTGAAGCGGGGTATATCGATGGGGCATCACACTGGCAAATCCTGACAAGGATATTCATCCCTCTCTCTGGTCCTGCGATAGCGACTGCCATCCTGTTCAGTTTCATCAATATCTGGAACAACTTCCTTGATCCCTACCTGTTTATCACTACAACCAGCAAGCAACTCATCACCCCGGCCTTGAAGTATTTCCAGGAACGGGGAGGAGCAAATATTCCGGTGCAGATGGCGGGGGCCACTATGGCCATTATCCCTGTAATTATTCTGTTTACCATAACCCAGAAGTACTTTGTTGCGGGAGTCTCATCTTCCGGAATCAAAGGATAGGAGCACTATAAATGAGCGAATTCATGTCATACGATCCTTGGTCAAATATCAAGACCAGGAACGGTATTCCTGGAGATGAGATCATCTCCATGTTGCAAAAATCCATCAGGAGAGGCCTTGAGCACAACGCGTTGTGCGCAGCCTACGAGATGTATATCACCAGTCCCCAGTTTGAGGACAAGATGTGGAGGCGCTTGCTCGCCATCAGTGTCGAGGATATCGGTTTTGGTGATGTGCAGGCCCCACAACTGATCTACACGCTGAATAACATTCGGAAAGAGTTCCCCTATACGGATGGAGACCGTCCTATTTTCTTTGTGCATGCCATCAGGTATATGTGCAAGCTTCCCAAGGAGCGAAGCAGTGACAATATAAAGAATATGCTCATCAAGGATTTTTCCCATGGGCGTACTGTTGAAGTTCCCGACTACTCCTATGACCTGCATACGGTCAAAGGCCGTGAGATGGGTCGTGATGAAATCCACTTCCTCACCGAAGCCAGTATGGTCATCCCGCAGCTTGAAGGCGAGGATATCAAGAGGATCCATAAGGAGTATCTCGAATACTGCAAAAGAGAGAAGCAGGATGAGGGCAAGCCCCAAGTCCAGCCGTTCGACTACAACAGCTGGCAGCACTAAATAATTGGGAGCACCGAGCCATCCATATCCTTAGCTTCTACTCCCAGAAGCTTGAGTATGGTTGGCGCTTCATCAACCATACAGGCTTGGTCAATGACCAGGCCTTTCTTATTGCAGATGACAAAGGGGGGCTCTGCTCCCGTGTGGGAGAGGTAGCCATGGTTGGTCATCGAGAAAGTTGCAGGTGAGGGTTTGTCAAAGAGGGGAGCATCAGCTCGTCCAAAGGCGTACCCATCTTGTGCTTCAGCAACAAAGTCGAAGGGCCCATCAAGGTGGAGAGCCTGGAATGCCTCTTTGTCAAACACGCTTCTGATGACGTGAGGATAGGCTTGCTGTATGGATGAGAGGATGCTCTGCACCTCCACAAGTTCTATGTCTCTTGTGTAGATATGGGAGGAGCAGCCACAGTAATGGGCGAAGATCTTCCACCTATCATGATCTTGATAGTAGCCTCGATTTTTCAGTTCTGCATTCAGGTTGAAGATGGTATCTATATCTTTATGGCCATGGTCGCCTAGGAGGATGAAGGTGGTCTTATCCCAAATCCCCGCTCGTTTGGTTGCACCTACAATACTGCCGATGCACTCGTCGATGAAGGAGTATGCATGGGCGAGTCCCTTGGGATCAGTTCCCATTTGGTGTTTCTGATGGTCGAGGTAGGAGAGATGGGAGAAAAGCAGCTCTGGTTTTGCCTGTTCTATGATGTCGGTGGTGCACGCTAGGGAGAAGTGGTCAAAGCCCGGGGTCCTCATCCAGGTGAGCAGAGGTTTGTTCTTTTCAAAGATGGGTTTCGCCAAGGGTGAATTGACCTGGTCGAAGACAGGGGTCGGGTCGTCTTTGGGGCCCTCTGCCCAGATCTCGGCGATGAGGTAGTCGCTTGCAGCTCCGCCCATCACCGGCCAGCAGATACAGGCATTGCTGATGGTGTGCTCATTAGCAATGTCTATCATGGTAGGGACCTTGATGGCCGAGCGGTGCCAATTCCAGGCATTGCTCTGGTAGTGGGTATTATGGAAGATGCCGGTGCGATCAGGATAACACCCTGTCATGATGGTTGCATGACAGGGGTAGGTGAAGCTTGGATAGGGGCTGTGCACGCGCCTGACTCCTGACCAGTTGTCGAGAAGGGGGCCGCAGTGTTGGTAGGTCGACAAGACACCAAGGTCTTCAGTGGACATGGCATCTATGCTTATGACGAATACGTGGTTGTGTTGCATACCCGCCACTATAGCACAATTTGGCAGGGGAGTTCGCCTAGTACGAGGTGAAGGGGGAAAGCCTGAAGGCTAGCAAGCGCACTCTCTTTGCAATACTAAATCCAAGACAAAGAGGCCAGAGACCAGAGCACAGAGACAAGGAAACAAGGAAGAGGCGCTCGATAGAAAGAGCGCCTCTTCCTTGACCCATACATCTGTAAAACGAGAGGTATTTACTTCACTTGCTTCCAATATGCTTCTTGGTCCAGGGAAGCAAGAAAAGCATCTATCTCGTGGCGCATCGGCATGGAAGGAGCTGTTCCCATCTTGGTAACTGAGAGGGCAGCAGCGGCTGTTGCAAAAAACACCGCTTCAGGGAGGGACTTCTTCTCTGCCAACGCTGTAGCAAGGGAGCCGTTGAAAGCATCCCCGGCACCGGTGGTGTCGATCGCATCCACCTCCATAATGGGGAACATGAGAGCTGTTCCGTCCTGCTGCAACAAGAAGGAGCCTTGGCTGCCCATGGTGATGATGACATCACGCACTCCCATGGCCATGAAGGCTTCTGCTGCCTCTTGGGCAGAAGAGCGGTCAACTACAGCAATACCTGTCAACGTCGCGGCTTCACTCTCATTGGGGGTGACCAGATCAAAGAGGGAGATAAAAGTCCTATCCAACGCTTGCGCAGGAGCCGGGTTCAAGATGGCAATCCCCCCATTGGCATGCACACGTGCTACTGCATCAGGGACAATATCCAAATTGGTCTCCAGTTGGGTAACAAGGACAGAAGTGTGCTCGAGGGCCACCTCAGCTTGGAGCATCTCCTCTTTGGTGATGGCACCACAGGCCCCGGGGACAACGGTGATACTGTTCTGTGAGGTTTGTTCATCCACCATGATGAGTGCAATCCCTGTAGAGAGCTCAGCATCCTCAAAGATGAAGCGGGTATCCATCTGCTCTGCAGTATAGAAATCTGTTGCCAGGGTGCCAAAGAGGTCCTTGCCCACTTTTGTAACCAGCACTACCGAACCACCAGATCGGTGGGCAGCCACTGCCTGGTTCGAGCCTTTTCCTCCGGGACCCATCTTGAAGAAGCTGCCTTTGACCGTCTCCCCTTGCCCGGGGATGTGCTTGGAACGCGCCATAAGGTCGACTACGAAACTGCCTAGTACTGTTACTGTGTTCTGCATGTGTATCCTCATATCTGCTTGAAAAGAGATGTCGTTGAACGCTCACTCTCGGATATTTCATTTGCCTTTTAGCAGCAAAGAATCGGTGAGCAACTTCTCTCCATCATCGCGTAAAAGAACGGAATCTGCAACCGGGAAATATGAGCTACGAGTATGGGCTCTTTGTTGTATTTGGTCCTTTGACAGTGTTGCTTGTTACTTATCCTGTTACCTCTTATCATGGTAAGGAGATACTATAAGGAGATAATCAGGTATGTATATCCAATCAACGCAGAAGCTACTGAGCCAACTTGGTTGTTTCTATGAAAAGCTATCCAACCCTCCCCAGCCTCTCTATTGCTGGCATGCAACGGTGTTTGAGTTTCATGGAAGGGCGCATATAGTCATGCTAAACGATGCCTCTGAGTTTATCCTGTTTTTCCAAGTGGCCGCATTTTCCCAGTTTGAAGAGCAGGTAAGAGAAGAGCTTGCAAAAGCTCTAAAGGGTGCAGGCCTTTCGTCTGATCAAGTCGAGGCATACAGGGCCCAGATGGGACCCATTCGTTTTGGTCCTACTGCTGGCCCCTCTTCGGTGGGGAGGTTGAACAACCAGGTACGGAGGGTGCGAGAGCTTGCTTCAAGGTTTGATGACAGTCGCCCTTGATCTGTTGTTTTTACTGCTTGTTATTTCTTTCTGTTATTTTCTTCCTTGTTCTGTTTGCATAGGCGTGCTAGTGTTATCTTGAAGGAGAATCTCAGATATGTATATCCAATGTACCAAGAAAATGCTTGCCAAACTCGAACAGCCGTATGGTGAGTTGCCCAATCCTCCCAGGGAATATTTCTGCTGGCATGCAAGTGTTTTTGAAGAGGGTGACCATCAGTATGTGGTGATGATGAATGACCACGATGGGGAAGAGGTCTTCTTTGAACTGGACTCCTTTAAGGATTTGAATAAGAAGATCGAAGAAGAGATTCAGTTGGGCATGCAGGATATGGGCGCTACAGAGAAAGAGACCGCTGCATACCTAAAACATGCCGGCCCTGTACTCTTTGGTCCCACGAGCGACCGTTCAAAGGCAGCACAGTTGGGTGGGTTTACCCGCAGGATGCGAAAATTCGTCTTAATGATGGAAGGCCTTTTGGAAATGCTCGCTGACCCCGAGCGGCGTGACGAACTTGCCGCAGCCTTGGATGTAGTGCTGGGCGAGGACCCTAATGCCCTGTCGCAAGCAAAAGCAATTGATACAACGAATGAGATGACCCCCATGGTCTCCCTTGATGTGGAGTTGATCCTCACCGGTAAGAAAAGGGTGAAGCGAAGTTTCCTCGTACCCCTTCATATAAACTTTGCGACCCTCCATATAATCCTGCAGATAGGGTTTGGGTGGTATAACAATCACCTGCATGAGTTTAGCCTCAAGCAGGACAGTGTCACCATTGGCATGAAAATGGAGGAGATGGACTTTGATGAGTTCGAAGATGTCCTTGATGAGAATTTTACCGTCCTTTCGGAGTATATCCCCGGTGAGAGACGGTTCGGGTACCTCTATGATTTTGGTGACAGCTGGGAGCATGTTATCAAGGTAGGGCCGGTGAAGCAGTTCGAAGGTGGTCCCTTTGTCATCTGCACCGGTGGGGAAGGCTCCACCCCTCCTGAAGATTGTGGGGGGATGCATGGCTATGATGATCTGTGTGAAGTCTTGCAAGATCCCAAGCACGAACGATATGATGAGCTGTTTGAGTGGGCAGGTGATGACTTTGATGTTGGCTTTGACCAGGAGTTCATCAATGAAGAGCTGGGGGCGTTACAGTTTATTCCCCACCCTATCAAGGTCTGAGAGCTTCTTTTCTTCTCCTCTTGTAGGGTGAGTTTTTATGGGCAGGCCTTCTCTTTCTTGTCCTCTTCCGGCCTCCTGTGCTAGGGTTCTCCTGTAAGGAGAGCCTGCGCTATGTATGTCCAATGCACTAAGAAATTGCTCGATAAACTGGGATGCCAGTATGAGAAGCTTGCTGATCCTCCACAAGCCTCCCTTTGTTGGCACGCCAGCTATTTCGAGCACAGGGGGGAGTCGTATATCGTGCTGGTGCAAGACCAGTCGGAGGCTGTATACTCTTTTGTGATCAACTCCTTCCAGGATTTTACCAAGATGGTGAAGGACGTACTTACTGAAGCGATGAAGGAGGACCGCCTAACCTCTGAAGAGATAGCCGTATACTGGGAGAAGGCGCTTCCCATGCTCATCGGTCCTACAGGGGATCTTTCGCTTGTAGGACGGCTAAGCGGCCATACCCGAAGGTTGAAGGAGGAGCAAGGGCGCAAGAGCCTCTTTGCTGGTCAGGATGCGATCGATTCCCTTGCAATAGACGGTGTATTCGAACGGCTCTTTAACAAGCTTGCCGCCTTTATGGACGAGTCCAAGCCAAAACCCAAAAAGAAAGCTGGCTCCCACAGGATATTCTTACCCATGCAACCTGCCATGGTTGCCCTGAATGCCGATATGGTGCTTGGTGGGGAGAAGAAGGTGACTCGCAGTTTCCTCGTCCCCCTTGCTCTGGATTTTCTCACCCTCGGTGAGATCCTGCAGATTGGATTTGGCTGGAAGGAGGACTCCTCGCATGAGTTCTCCCTAAAAAGTGATACGATACGTATCGGCTCTAGCATCAGTGATATGAAATTCAGGCTTATGTGGGAGGGCGAGCACGCCCAGATACTTCTGGAAGATGAGGCTCTCCTTTCGGATTATATTCCCGGGATACGGCGAATCAAGTATGTATATGGGTTTGACAGAGGCTGGCGGCTTGATCTTAAGGTTGGCAAGGTCAGCAATTTCGAAGGTGCGCCCTATGTAGAGTGCACCGGTGGAGAAGGTACCACTCCTCCTGAGGATTGTGGAGGACCTCCAGGCTATGATGAGATGTGTGAAATCCTTGAGGATCGTAATCACGAGGAGTATGCAGAGACCCGGGTATGGATGCGCTCTAATCGTGACGCTGCCTTTGATCAGGAGAGGATCAATGCAAAGTTCAAGAAGTTGAAGTTTGTTGAGGGTACCCGCTAAGCCTGAGTATAGATGGTTCCAAGCCGTTAAGGAGATGTTCCGGTATGTATATACAGTGCACCAAGAAGTTGTTTGCCAAACTAAAGAAACCGTATGAAGAGCTTGTCTATCCGCCAATACGGCAATACTGGCGGGAAGCAGGGCCCATTACCTTTGGACCTATAAGCGACCGTTCAAAGAGTGCACAGATAGGGGCTCTGACCAGAAGGTTGAAGGACTCCTATATCGGGACTTAGACTAGCTGGATAGCATTGCATCAATGGCGAGGAATAGGTTCCTTCAACCAGGTATCTCAATGCATAAGCCAGAGTTTCTCCCTGATCATCCAATACCACCTTGCAAGACAGAATACCATAAGAGGCCCTTGCACAGCTTCGCCCCTGCAATCGCCATCGATGTGGAGTTGAAGCTATGAGGGAATAGCAAGGTCAGTAGAGCAATGGGCTGGGTATGATTTTGCTGGCGGCTTTGATAAGGATAGCATCAATGAGGAGCTTGCAGGGCTAAAGCTTAGGCAAGTCTCTCTCTGGTGGATGGGAGGTATCTTTCTTGCCTTGTTTGTCACTGGTATGCTAGGGTTCTTCTCTAAGGAGATCATCAGATATGTATATCCAGTGCACCAAGAAACTGCTTGCCAAGCTAAAGAGACCCTATGAAGAACTTGCCGATCCTCCAGCACAGCAGTACTGCTGGCATGCGAACCTTCTCGACTTCTACGGAGTAGTGTTTGTATTGCTCCTGAACGACTATTCTGGAGATGAGATGGTTGTCCCCTTGGATTCTTTTCAAGAGTTTGAACAGAAGTTTAGGCAAGAGTTGCAAAAGGATATGAAGAAATCAGGTATTCCTGAAGAAGATATCGCCGGATACATGAAAGAAGCCGGGCCAATTACCTTTGGCCCCACTTCTAATCGTACGATGGTGGCCAGGGTGAATGGTTTTACCCAAAGGTTTAAGAACTTTACCATCGATACGTTGGCCTTTCTGGATGAGATGGATCAAAAGGCAAAAGATGAGGGGAGCCCTCTAAATTTTGGAACTTCTGAAAGCGATTTCCCTTCATTCAACGAAAGACCTAAACTTGCCCCTAAATCCAAACAAAAAGCTGCTCGTAAACCTGCGAGGACCCTGATGATAGGACTCGATGTGAAGCTCAAGCTTCTCGGAGGTAACAAGGTCACTCGCAGTTTCCTTCTCCCCATTGATACTAACTTTGCCGCCCTCCATGAAATCCTGCAGATAGGGTTCGGTTGGTCTAACACCCACCTGCATGAGTTTGTATTCAGCAAGCAGGGTTTTAGTGTTGGAACAATGGAGAACAACCCGTATAGCGAAGGGTCTGTGCTGCTAGGTATCCCTGGGATGCATGACGAGGAGACTACGATGCTTTCCGACCTGCTTCCCACTGTAAGGAGTTTCACCTATCTCTATGACTTTGGTGATAGCTGGGAGCATGTCGTCAAGGTGGGGAATATGGGGTATATCGATGGAAATCTTCCCCTTGTGGTCTGTTCTGGAGGACAGGGCTCCACTCCTCCTGAGGATTGTGGAGGGGAGTATGGCTTTGCTGAGCTGCTTGCGATCCTCAAGGACCCGAGCCATGAACGGTATGAAGAGGTGAAACATTGGGCTGGGTATGATTTTGCTGGTGGCTTTGATAAGGATAGCATCAATAAGGAGCTTGCAGAGCTAAAGTTTACCCAAGTCCCTGTATGATCGGGGTTCTGATGGTACCAGTGCCGTCCCTATGAGAGAGGTTGTGCACTCTTTGCCAATAGGGTGTATACTCATACAAGAATAGTAGTATAACAATAAGGAAAAGGAGACCGTATATGCGTTTGGGTGTTATTGCAGATGATTTTACCGGAGCTACTGATATTGCAGGGTTCCTGGTCAAGCACGGGATGGAGTGCGCTATGTTCAACGGGGTTCCTGAGAGCGTGCCCTCCATACTTACCGATGCTATGGTTGTAAGCTTGAAGATTCGGTCGTGTCCGGTAGAGGAGGCTGTCCAGAAGGCCCTCGCTGCCTTGGCCTTTCTCCAGGAGGCAGGTTGCACGAGGTTCTACTTCAAGTACTGCTCGACCTTCGATTCCAGTAGGGAGGGGAATATCGGACAGATTACCGACGCCCTGCTGTCGGCATTGGAGAGCTCCCTCACCCTTATCTGTCCCTCCCTTCCTATCAATGGGCGAACTGTCTACAAGGGGTACCTGTTTGTGAATGATCTCTTGCTCAGTGACTCTCCCATGCGCAACCACCCGATCACCCCTATGCTCGATTCAAAGCTCGAGCGTCTTATGGAAGGACAGTTTTCGGGCAACAGTGCGCATATCTTCTATGCTGATATGGCCAAGGGAGTATCGCACGTCAGGGCGATGGTGGAGGAGTTCAAGACACAGGACGTACAGTACCTTATTGTTGATATCCTCACTGAAGAAGATCTCAAGACCATAGCCGAGGTTACCGAGGATTTCCCCTTGGTAACCGGAGGGTCAGGTCTTGCCTTGGGCATCGCCCATCTGCATAACAAGAGGTTGGGTAGGCCCAGTGAGGAGGTGGTCAGCTTTGTCCCCAAGCGCGACCGCTCTGTCATCATAGCAGGCTCCAGCTCGGCGCAGACCAATGCACAGGTTGCATACTACAAACAGAAGGCTCCTTCCTTAAGGATTGAGGAGGATAAGTGCCTGCACCAAAAAGGGTATGCAGGGGAGCTGGCGCAATGGGTGCTTGCCCAAGAGCAGGAGGGCCTTGCTCCCATGCTCTATGCCACAAGAAATGCAGAAGAGCTTGCTCAGGTCAAGGCGTTGTATCCCACAGAGGATGTCTCTGCCAGGATAGAGAAGATCATAGGGTGTGTTACCAAGATTCTTGCCTACCAGGGCGTGAAGAACTTTATTGTAGCGGGGGGTGAGACGAGCGGGGTGGTAGCCACCACCTTGGGCATTTCGTCCTACCTTGTTGGTCCTCAGATAGATCCGGGGGTTTCCTGGGTTCGTTCCCTCGATGGGACCATGCACCTGGCGTTCAAGTCGGGTAATTTTGGCATGGTTGATTTCTTTGAAAAAGCACAGGAGATGTGTCATGAATGAGTTTGAAGCTAAGACTTCTATAGTCCAGTTTGCCAAATCTTTTTTTGATCGTGGTTTTGCAGTGGGTAGTGCGGGAAATATATCTATGATGCTGGAGGATGGTACCTTTTTAGCCACTCCTTCGGGGTCGTCTTTTGGATCGCTTGTTGAGGGGGATATCGCACACTTCGATGGCGAGGGAACCCTGTTGGGGGGCAAAAGCCCCACCAAGGAGGTTCCCCTCCACCTAGCGTGTTATGAGACCCACCCCTCGATGCGTGCGGTTGTCCACCTGCACTCCACCTACGCCACCTTGCTCGCCAGTTGTGAAGGGCTGAGTGACGGTCTGCCTTTCGACCCCTTCACTCCCTATTATGTCATGCGGGTGGGGGAGGTCGGTGTGTTGCCCTATCGCATGCCTGGCTCGGAACTGCTTGCCAAGGATATAGAACAGAGACCGCAGTTCACCACCTACCTGATGGCAAACCATGGGATGCTGGTTTGTGGCCCCTCCCTCAAGGACGCGGTCTACGCTGCAGAGGAGTTTGAGGAGAGTGCCAAGCTCTGGTACCTAGGTCAGTCACTGGCCATCAGGTACTTGAAGGAAGAGGAGATAGCGGACTTGAAGGCTAAGAGGTAGCAGAGCCTAGGAGCGGCTCAGCTTTCTGAAGGTCTGCGCCATCATGATGAGAAAGATTGTCCAGGGGGTGAGCAGTCTACAATATGAATTTACGGTTTCTTAGTTACCATTTATTGTATACCTGCCTATGTGAGTATGGCTGTAGAAAGATGCGGTGTTGCAAAATACAAGGGAAGCCCACTGAATAATGCAACTAGATGGTTTCGAATTGCACGCGTGTTTCTGTTGGATAAAGTGGTACCTAAG
>CAZPOJ010000018.1:24088-28003 GCA_964588005.1 uncultured Sphaerochaeta sp. | reverse complement strand
AATGCCTTCGGGTGTTTCCACTTCCACTTCGTTATTGTTCTTGCGCACAGTGATGTGTGCATCGCTTGGTGCATACATGCTGGATAGCCTCCTGATGTGGGATTACCGTTTGTTGGGCAGCGGTACGGATTTACCACAACAGCCACAGAAACCGGCCACGATTTTGGTCTTTACGCGACAGCGTGGGCAGTAGGCGCGATAAGTCAGATTAAAGGTCATGATGATCTCCTTCCACAGGTTCAGGTTTACAGAACAGGGGCCATACAGCAGCCCAAACAAAGCCGATAAATAGCAGTAATTCCATAGTAATCAACCTTCGATAGATGATATCCAGACGAAGAACATAAGGCCGCATACTGGCTTGATGTGTTCTATAACGACTTTTTCATGACAATTCAGCTCCTTGTTAAGGTTCAAATACATACAGCTTGTAGTCGTCTTCCACGAGACGGTAATAATATGTGGCATGTTCTCCGTTCTGATTAAGCAACTCAACAAAGCGTTTACCGTTGTGCTTACTGACATTCTCGCAGATCAGTATGTCGGATACGCTTTCCAGATCAAAGTTACTGACGCCTATGACTTTCATAACGGACTCCCTATTTAATGGAATGGTAGAAGAGAATCCCTACGCAGCCTTCCTCGCTTGCGCTCGTCGTCTGCTGGGATTCTCTTCCGGTGCATCGATTTACCAGATGATCAGCTCACCCACAATTTTCTTGAGGGAGATGTGCATCTTGCGATCATTGGCAGGTCCCCAAGTTCCCTGATAGATGTTCAGGGATTTGTGCTTCTGGAGAGGATAGGTACCTTTGGGAGTGACCAGCCGAATGAAACGCTCATCGTCTGTACGGGTCACTCGGAAATGATCATTGTGACCGGTGAACGCTACAACATTCTTGGACAGTTTGACTTCGTTACCAAGGACATCGACACCAACGAGAGGGAATGAACGCTGTTGCTTGGACATGGTATGCTCCTTATGGAAAGGGTGAGTGATACTATCTGAACACTTCCGATAGATAGGAAGGATTTCAGGGATGCGAGAAGTTAACTCTTACTTTGTAAGATACTATCTCAGGTGTATGTGTATAGGTGTAATGTTTTGTGTAAAAGGGAAAACCCTCCCATTGCTGGGAGGGTGAGAGTTATTCATTGGTAGGTGGAGTATAACTGTCGAGTAAGTTCTGTTTCTGTTGCTGTAGCATGAGAGTGGTTACTTCTACGCCACCATCGACAACAGATTCGATACCTTCGCAGGATTTGCGGAAGATACGACAGAGTGCGGACAGACCCAGGAAGAACTCGGAGATGAACTCGGGAAGTAGGGTAGCTTTCTTCGTAGTGGTTACGGAAGTAGTGACTTGTGCCATGATGGGCCTCCTGATCAGGGAAGTAATGGAACGGGATTGTTCCGATAGGCACGAAGGATTTGTGACCGAGCGAAGCGAGGTCATGCAGTGGATATAAAAGGTGGAGGGAAAAACGCAGGGCGAAATTCTCCAAGGGTAGGGGGGGAGGTTTCCGTTTTTGAACTCCAGCTATATAGTACTGTCATCGTACTTAATTATCGAAAAAATGCCCATCTTTCGGGATCAGTATTTCAGCATATATCCTTAGAGTATACTTATATAAACGCGCGACTATCTTTCACGAATCCCCTGGTCGTATCGAGGAGGTCTGCGGCATGAGGAGGAGCTTGCGACGACGAAGTGCCGTAAGACCGACGAGATACAGGTTGAATCTGCAATAAAAACGGTGACAGATTATAATCTATGGTCATGCCATCTGGATATTCCTGAATGATTTCAATGGTTTATGAATATAGATTTTGTAAATATAGTACAAGATGTAAGAAACTTCTTGCAAACTATTTACAAAAAATGCTACAAGAAGTGCGTTCATTAACCACGGGTTATTTTTAAAATCGATGTGCCGAAAAGGAGAGGTGTATGGCAGAAGGTCAAGTGCAGGAAGATACGGTAGAATCCGTTCTGGGACGTATTCGTGCGAATATGGACAGGTTCAGGGCAGAAGCCGGTTTGGCGTTGAGACCGAACAAGGCGGCCGGGGTCAGGGCCAGGAAACTGTCCTTGAAGCTGGATAAGGATTTTATGCTGTATCGCAAGCTTTCTGTAGGAAGTAAGTAAGCTTCCTGGTTATTTCCCTCTATCAAGAAGTATGTCCATGGCCGGCAACAAAAAACAAACCGCAAGTACCTCGACCTCTAAGCAACCGGCAAAGAAGAAGCCCTTTGCTTCGATCCAGTCCACTGCCAAGGCGATCAACGATCGCAAGAACATGAACAAGAAGGTGATGGAAGAGCTGGATTTGTAATATGATTTTGTAATTATTTTACAAAAAGTATGGAAGCCCGCTTGCGCAAAAGAGAATCTTTGGGTACTGTTGTGGAGAAGGTGCTTCCGGCAAGGAAACAAAGGCCCGGAGGGATGGGAAAGCATCGGGGATAAAACCCCCACCTTCACCGCAACACCATCCGGGCTTTTCTGTAACAATCCACAAAAACAATTCGAGGAGACTACCATGATGAAGAAGTACATTGGAGTGAAGTGCGTCGAAGCTATGCCTATGCTGCTGGGTAAGTATAACGAGTTCCGTGGATGGACAATACCGGAAAACGAAGATCCGGCTACCGAGGGCTATCTGGTGACGTATCCGGATGGCTACCAGAGCTGGTGCCCGAAAGCCCAGTTTGAGGAAGCCAATCGGCCGGCAACAGGGCTGACCTTTGGTCATGCGATCGAAGCGGCCAGAGTATATGGGCGTAAGATCGCCCGGGCAGGCTGGAATGGTAAAGGGATGTTTGTCGTCTATCAAAAGGGGTACCCGGAGGGAATTCCCTGCAACAAGCAGACAGCTGAAGCCTTTGGTTTGCAAGAAGGAGATCTTTTCAAGGTGCAACCGTATCTGCAAATGCGTTGTGCCGACGGGTCGCATCAGATGTGGCTGGCTTCACAGAGTGATGTCCTGGCCGATGACTGGATGATCGTGGGTTAACGCAGAAATAAAAAACGGCCGGCTGCGGAGAACAGCCGACCTAGAGGTATTACTTGGAACGAGTGAGAAGATATATATCATGAGCAATACAGCATGTAAACCACAAACAGTCGTATTTGATGGAAATACTTCGGAAGCTGTTATACGCAATCGCACGGGTAACAGAATTGTGGGACAGTTCTCGGCAATAGGGCCACTGACCAACCGCAAGAGACGGAGAAGCGGTATGCAAGAAAAAGATGTGTTTGATCTGCTGGATCAGGTGAGTAAAGGGGCTTTCTCGGTATTCAATAAGTTGAAGTACCTGCGTTCGGAAAGCAACAACCTTACGCAGTACGATGATTCGGAGGCTATGTCAAAGACGGATAAAGAAGTATTGAGCCGCCGTATTCGTGAGCTTAAGAACGTGGATTTGATCCGATCGATGAAGAAAGAAATCGTTGTTCCTGGATCGGAACGCATTTATCGCTTTCAAGACCCGAGAAAGTCTTTTATGATTAACCCGTATTTGATCCGATGTACCGAGCATGATGAAGCGGTATATCTATGGCAACAATGTGCTGTGCCTAAAAAGAAAGGTAATAAGGCCAGTGAGTGGCGAAATCGATAAGTGTGAAATGAGTGACGGGTACCGTACATTGATGATCCTGTTCTCGATCATCTGTAACGTTTTCAGTAGCCTAGCCTGGAAGTCTTTGCTGCACTCCGATGGCACCATGTTTAACGACTATTTCGTTGTTGGTATCTCCACTCCAGCAGGCAGCTATTCCTACCATTTCCATAAAGATCACTGGGATATGTTTCAGGTGCCCGAGCTGGATAATGCTCCGAAGTGGGATGGGCACATGCCCAGTGATATCGATCGTTTGCTCAGTTTACTGTAATCCCGGGAGTCGT
>CAZPOJ010000018.1:0-23988 GCA_964588005.1 uncultured Sphaerochaeta sp. | reverse complement strand
CACATGCCCAGTGATATCGATCGTTTGCTCAGTTTACTGTAATCCCGGGAGTCGTCATGTCGCATTATGGACCGATCACGATAGAAGAGTTCCAGGAGGCGATGCCTGCGCAGATGCGCAAGAACATCTCCAAGGAACTGTTGAATCAAGTCAATACGGTTATCGCGGATACCGAGGTGGCGGCGGTATTCAGGGAGAATGTGGTGGGGTTGTCTTCCGTGATGAACGAAGGCAAGTTCAAACTGGATTCCTACCTCTATGCGGTTAAATTCGTAAGCCATAAGCTGCTTGGAGACAGCAGTATCACCGCCTGGGCCAAGACCTTTCCCGATCGGTACAATGCAGCCAATAGAAGGGGAGCTTCCCGCAGTGAAATTGCGGCGGTAGCTTCCCGTTACAACGCCAGCAAGCTGGTGGTACTGCTCATGGGACAGACCCTGGTACCCACGCATATCCTGAATGCGCCGCTGTATCAGGAAGCGATCAATGCCCAGGCTGAACTGATGCGATCAGCAAGGAGCGAGAAGGTACGCTGCGATGCCGCTGCCAATCTGCTTGCTACGCTCAAGCCGCCAGAAACCAAGAAGATCGAACTGGATATGTCGGTGAAAGAAGACCACACCATTCAGCAGTTGCGGGAAACTACCATGGCCCTGGCCCGTCAGCAGAGACAGATGATCGAGTCGGGTTCTGTATCTGCCAGGGCCATAGCCGAGGCCAAACTTATTGGCAGTTCCACCACCGGAGACGATCCGCATGGCAACTAAGGAAATGATTAAGTACGTCAAGCAAACCGTTGTTGAATGGCTTAACCAAGTAGATTATTCAGAGGATCCCTTGTATATACCGGATTCTTTCGCCCTGGAATTCATCAACTTTATCAAATTGGTTAATGGCGAGCAGGGTGAAGAAAATACTTCACCGGTGATTCACTTGAAAATGCTGGATAACGTGCATGGTCCCGATCCAAAGGTTATCAACCTGTGCTTTCGTGGTTCGGCCAAGACCACCCTGATGGGTGAATACCTGTTTCTGTATATCGCTACTTACGGGGAGATCCCGGGATTCGGTACGGTGGATTTGGCGATCTACGTATCAGACAGTATCGAGAACGGTGTGAAGAACATGCGCAAGAACCTGGAGTATCGCTGGGAAAACAGCGAGTTTCTCCAGACCTTTGTGCCGCAGATCAAGTTCACCGACATTCGCTGGGAATTCATCAATGCCGACGGCAAACGGTTTATTGTCAAGGGGTACGGGGCAAAAGCTCTGGCCCTGGATACCCTTCTCTATTTGGAAGGGGGCGGTTATACGACCGTGGGCGCATGTCGCGTGGGTGAACGGATTTACGGTCCAGAAGGCGTGCCGGCGACGATTACAGCCAAGTCAGAAGTCTTCCATAAACCAATGTACGCCATTGAGTTAGAGGACGGCCGCATACTGAAGGTCAGTGAGGACCACATTAACTCGGTCCTGGTCAACACCGATCCGAATAATCTGGCGACCTGGGAAGACAAAGACCTGACTACCAAAGAGCTCCTGCAGCTGGGATGGATACACACCAAGGCAGGCAACAAAAAGCATCGAGGCACTTCCAGCAAATGCACCATGAAGGTACGTAATACCGCTCCTTTGCACTATCCAGTATGCGATTTTGCTGTTGATCCTTACACCTTGGGATTGCTCCTGGGTGATGGTTCAATCAAGAAAAAAGCCAGCGGTGTTGTTCTGACCGGAGATCATCCGGATATGGATTATTACCGCACCCAGATTCCTTATGTGCTCGGCGATGACTACCCTGATAAGCGTCGGCTTAATGTAATTACCTATGCCATCAAGGGCATCAATCAACCGATCCGGGATTTACTGCTCGATGTCCGGGGAAGCGAAAAGTTCATCCCAGATGCTTATTATTTTGGATCTATTGAACAACGCCTTGCCTTGCTACAGGGTCTTCTCGATACCAATGGCTCCATTTATGGTTCCGGGCGCATCACTTTCGTTTCCGCATCCAAACAGTTAACGAATGACGTAGCGCGGCTGGTTCGTAGTTTGGGCGGAAAAGCCAAACCGCAAACGACCAAGGATAATGCCTACCATATTGAAATCTGGATGGGTATGAATCCTTTCCGGCTGCCGAGAAAGGCCGATCGTTTCATCTACGATCGCCGGCACTGGGGCAACTGCAATGTAGTGGATATCCGGCGGATCGATGATGAGCCGAGTCAGTGCATTGCCATTGACAGCCCTTCCCATCAGTTTTTGGCTGGAGATTATTTCCGAACCCATAACACGGGAGTCCGTGGTGCCAAGGAAATGGGTAAGCGCCCCCAACTGGCGGTACTGGACGACTTGATCTCGGACGAGGATGCCCGTTCGGATACAGTTATTGCCTCGGTGGAAGATACGGTGAACAAGGCGGTCAACTACGCTTTGCATCCGACCCGATCCAAAACCATCTGGTCGGGTACACCGTTTAACGCCAGGGATCCACTGTACAAGGCGGTGGAATCCGGAGCCTACAAGGTCAACGTGTATCCCATCTGCAACGAGTTCCCGTGCAGTGAAGAGGAATTCAAAGGGGCGTGGCCGGATCGTTTCAATTACAACTACGTTCGCGCGCAGTTCGAGTTTGCCAAGGCGCAGGGAAAGGTATCGGCGTTCAACCAGGAACTGATGCTGCGGATCATGAGTGACGACGATCGTTTGATCCTGGATAGCGAGATCCTGTGGTACGGCCGATCGACCTTGCTGCAGCATAAGAACTGGTTCAACTTCTATATCACCACGGACTTCGCTACCAGCGGCAAACAATCGGCCGACTTCTCCGTTATCTTTGTCTGGGCCCTGAACCATAAGGGCTTCTGGTTTCTGGTGGACGGGATCTGTCGCCGCCAAACCATGGACAAGAACGTGGAAGATCTCTTCCGTCTGGCCCAGCTTTATATGCCGCAATCGGTAGGTATCGAGATCTCCGGGCAGCAGGGAGGATTCATCCCTTGGATCCAGGCGCAGATGCTGGAGCGCAACATCTATTTCAATATCGCTTCGGATAAGATCGGTAATCAACTTGGGATTCGTCCCAATACCAATAAGATGGTGCGCTTCAATATCGTGGTGCCGTGGTTCAAAACCCATCTGATGTACTTCCCTACTGAATTAAAAGAAACGCCGATGATCCAAGAATGTTTGTCGCAGTTGCGTCTGGTATCGCAGGCAGGATTCAAATCCAAGCACGATGACTGTCTGGACTGTATATCGCAGCTTGGTTCTCTTACTACGTGGCGCCCATCTGAAGCAGTTCAGCTTAAAAAGAACGGAGATGGTGGCTACTGGGAGATGGATGAAGAAAGTCTTGACGAAGGCGGATTAAGCTCGTATGTTGTTTAGCAAAATAAGGCCTATATAACAAAGGATCCTTTATGATTTCGTTGAAAGAGCTATTTTCTTTGCTGGCTACGGGTGAATTTTCCAACCTGAGCTTGGCGAAAGACTCTCGTGGACGTATAAACGAATCGGAATATGGAAGCATCCTGCCGCAAATAAATCTGGCAGTTATCGAGTTGTATAAGCGTTTCAAACTGCTTGAAGAAGATCTGGTCATTTCTGTTACACCGACCAGATCTACTTATATCCTGAGTTCTGCAAATACGGCATTACCTGGTGAGACTACGGAAGATCTGTATATCGAGCACGAATTGGGGGCGAATGCTCCTATAAACCTGATCGAAATCAAGGATGCCTTCGATGAAGAAGGTATCCGTCTCCGTATGAACAATGGGCTGTGTGTGCCGTATATACGCAAGAAGTCCATGAATACCCTCAAAATCACCAATGTTGAGAAAGCCTGTAAGCTCAATATCGTATATCAAGCCCATCCTACTCTGCCTGTACTGGACGACACCTTCGATGTAGACACCTGTGTTATCGATGTGCCGCCTACTTTCCTTGAAGCCATTTTGTATTACACCGCCGCCAGGAAGTTCCGTCCAATGGGGGCAAACAACTCGACGGCCACTGCGGACAAAAGCTCGGCCTACTTTCAGCAGTATGAACTGGCCTGCCAGAAGATCGAGCTTTACGGTCTGGATGTGGAGGAAGAGGACAGGGATGAAGGACGCTTTGCACGGGAAGGGTGGGTATAAATGATTCCTGCAAAACTGGATCTGTTGATATGGCGCGGTACCTCCTTCGAGGTGGAACTGCTTTCCCAGGTGAAGAACTACCTGTTCGATCCGGCTGTACATAACGGCCCTGCCGATCTGAAACGCACGCATACGGAGAACTTGGAGTATTACGGATTTGTCTGGGAATACGTGGACTTCGCTTCGCTGTACACCGAGGCAACCCTGGTGGTGGTCAAGCCTTGGGATCAGAACGGCAACGAGGTGCGCACCCATCTGCTGGAACTGTCACTGCTAAACGGTGACATAGAACTGACCTCAAACAGTGTGAAGGTGGAAATCAATGCCGAGATCACGCAGCAGTTGTCCTTCGACAGCGGCAGCTACAAGCTGCTGCTGACCACGGCTGCAGGTAAGGTAGACGGGCTGGTTTACGGTACCGTGACGGTGAAAGGCGAAAGGGGATAATGGAAGTTCGGTCTACCTGCCTCATCGATAAAGGCGTTATTACCGCCGTCAAGACCATTGAGCAACCTCCCAAGGTGTTCGTGGTTCATGCCGGTGGTAAGCAGGAGCTGCTGCTGCAGAAGCCTATCGGTGATGTTTCTCTGCCGTTACCGGTACTGGAACAATCCAAGGTAGAACCTGAATGCTTCCTGGGTAATGCCGGTTTGCAGGTACTGGCTCTGGAAGGTGGAGGCAGGGGCCCTATTATCAACTACGGGGAAACTGTTACCGCCGCTTTGCTGCTGACCCTGCTCAATCAAACCCTCGGACGCGATCAACTACATCCGGATCTCATCGCGGAACTGGAACGCATCCCTACCCTGGCACGCAACATCAAAGAACAGTCCGGCTATGCGGTGCATAACGATGTCGTTACCTTGGATGCCGAAAGCTCTACCTATCTACCCGTTATCCGTATGAGTCAGGCACCAGGGCAACAGATGTACATCAAGCATAACTGCGTGGGCGAGGAACCGGACTGCATCGATTACATGGAGATTCCGGATCAAGATCTGTTCTACGGGCACGGTGGTGTGGTCAATCGGCAGTTTACGGTGAAGGCGGCTTTTATGGAAAAGTCAGTACCGGTTGCCGTTCCGTTGAACTGGTCTCCTGCAGCGGTAAGCGGCCCTCCCTTGAACGTCCTTACTGCGGAATCGGCAGCCACGGTATCCTCTGTCTGTATGTGCCTGCGCGTCAAGGGCACCATTACCCTGACGAACAACAAGGCGCCGGCTGTTGCGGGAGCCATGTTCGTACAGATACAGGTGGACGGAGGCCCATGGACGAATATCGCCATGCAGTACCGTAACTTCCCTGCCGACAATCCGGATACGCTTACAGAAGCGTTTGATATTATGCTGGCTTACGATCAGCAGGCACACACGTACAAGTTCCGTGGGCAGCTTCTGACAGAATCGAGTACCGACGATACCAGGGAATTGGTGGGATCATTCTGGATTGACACAGTAACAGAATACGGATCTGGCGCTGTTTTATCTAACTCCCCGCTTATCCAGTGGACTTCTAAGGAAAAACTATGACTGACACCGCATTAGCAGAAAAGCCCACGATGTTCATTGGTGAGCAAGAAAAGATGACGGACTGGGCCAATGAGCCTACCATTGCCGATCTTAAACAGAACATTGATGATGCCTCCCTTGACCAGGAAGAGCATAAAGCCAATGTACAACGCTGGCTTGCCAACCGTGCAGCCAAACGTGGCAAGAGAAAGAACCGTTCCAATGTCGCTCCAAAGCTGATCCGTAAGCAGGCGGAGTGGCGATATTCTTCTTTGTCCGATCCTTTTTTGAGCACCCCGGATATTTTCAATGTGTACCCAGTGACTGCCGGGGATGTGAAGCGTGCCCGTCAAAACGAGATCGTGCTGAACAATCAGTTCAATACCAAGATCAACAAGGTGAAGTTCATCGACGATTACGTGCGCGATGCCGTGGATATCGGTACCGTTATCGTCAAGGTAGGCTGGGAATACCTGGTGGAAAGTGTTACCCGCATGGAACCCCAGTACGAATACCTGCAGGACAAGACCGGCAAGTTGGCCGAATACTACATGCAACTACTGCAGCTTCGCCTGAGCAATGCCGAGGAATACACAGATCATAGCACTCCTGGATTGGATCATGCTTTAGATCTATTCCAGGAATCCGGTATTGCTATGTTTGCCAAAGAAGTAAGTAAAAGACCGGTTACCCGTGAAGTAGAAACCAAAAACAATCCAACCGTAGAAGTACCCTTAAGCACCAATATTATCATCGATCCTTCCTGCAACGGAGATCTCAACAAGGCATCGTTCATCGGAGAAAAATTCCTGTCTTCGCTGTCTACTTTGAAAAAGGACGGCAAATATACCAACCTGGAGAAGATCATGGTGGACGGTGAAGCCAGTGCCTTGGCTTCCCCTGATTACGATGTGGCTTCCGATAATCCGCCGATCTTCACTTTCAAGGACAAGCCACGCAAGAAGTTCGTAGTGTTCACCTATTGGGGTGAGTGGGATATTCATGGCGATGGTTCCACAGAACAAATTGTGTGTTCCTGGGTAGGAGATGTCTGTATCCGCAAGGAGCTTAATCCGTTTCCGGACAGGCGTCCTCCGTTCGTTTCTGCCGTGTATATGCCGGTGCGTGAATCGGTACACGGTGAACCCGATGGCGAACTGCTGGCGGATAATCAGGACATTATCGGGGCCATTACCCGTGGCGCCATTGACCTGATGGCCAAATCGGCCAACAGTCAGACCGGTATGCGCAAGGATATGCTGGACGTAACCAATAAGCGCAAGTTCAATGCCGGCGAGGATTACGAATTCAACGCTGCGGTGGATCCTCGCCAGGGGGTCTTCCAGCATACCTATCCGGCGTTGCCTTCTTCGGTTTTTGACATGATCAACATGCAGAACATGGAAGCGGAAAGTATCTCCGGGGTTAAAGCTTTCAATAGCGGAATCTCCGCCCAGTCCCTCGGTGCGGTGGCTTCCAATGCCCGAAGTGCCCTGGATGCCGCAGCACGCAGGGAGCTTGGTATTCTGCGCCGGTTGTCTGCCGGTATTATCGAAGTTGGACGCAAGATCATTGCCATGAACGCCGAATTTCTTTCTGAGAAAGAAGTCGTGCGGGTTACCGACAGCAAGTTCATTGAAGTTCGCCGTGATGACCTGGCCGGCAATTACGATATTCGTTTGGTTATCTCGACTGCCGAAGAGGATGCCCGTAAAGCCGAAGAGATGGCGTTTATGCTGCAGACGGCAGGGCCCAGTATGGATCTGGATTTTTCCAAGATTATTTGGGCGGATATTGCCCGTTTGCGCAAGATGCCGGAACTGGCGGCCAAGATCGAAGCCTACCAGCCGCAACCCAATCCGATGGAACAGGCCAAGCTGGAAAAAGAGCTTCTGTTGCTGGATGCACAGATTGAAAAAGAAAAAGCATTGGCTGCCAAGCACATTGCCGATGCACAGGCTACCCCGGGTCGTGGTATAAAAGACGCTTCCCAGGCAGAGCTTAATCAGGCCAAGGCCCTGGAAGCTGGAGCCAAAGGTCGCAAGCACACGGCCGAAGCGGATAATCAGGATCTGGCCTACATGCACAAGATGGACGGCACGGATCATCAACGCAGCATGGAAGCACAGGATCGCAAGGATGCCAATAACTTGCTGAAAGAAAATCTCAAAGCAGCCAAGAAAACCCAAGGCAATTCTGCCGAATAATAGCTCTGTCCCGACAATAGGGAAGAGGACACAAAGGAGTAACACATGAACGAAGCAGCACAGGAACTCGACGCTATCAACAGACAGATCGAAGAAGCAAAGAAAAAGATCGCGCGTAAAGACGCTTTGATGCGTCTTGAACAGAATCCCGATTTCAAAGAGCTTATCCAGAAAGGCTTCTTGGAAAGTCATGCCATTCGCCAGGTCATGCTGAAAGCACATCCGGGTATGCAGTCGGAAGCCATGCAGAAGCTGTTTGATCAGCAGATCACTGCCGTCGGCGGATTCAAGCAATTTCTGGTGAGTATCGTCTCCGAAGGATTGGCTGCCCAGGAATCATTGGCGTCTGATGAAGCCACGCAGGAAGAACTCCTTAAAGAGGCGCTGAACAATGAGTGAATCGGCGGAAAAACCCAATGTGCTGGAAATGTCCGACGATGATTTCATGAGGGATATTCCTCTGTTCGATATGACGAATGTGCAGAACACTGCCGCAGACACCAACGACGAAGGGGAAGAAAATGCCGGGGAAGGTGTTGCCGAAGGCGAGGCAGGCACCAATGCGGATAAAGACGCAGGTGACACTACTGCAGGTGGTACGGATCAAGAGGAAGAGGAGCAAAAAGGGAAAGATGCTCTTCCTGCGTCTGCCGATGAACAAAATGCAGAAGGCACGAATGATACACCTTCGCCTGACAATGGTCTGACCGACGCAGAGTATGCTGCGATAGGTAGACAGATCATGTCCGAGTTTAAAGCCAATGGTACGGTAATGAAAGTCAAGTCTGCCGCAGATGCTATGCAACTGATGCAGATGGGCGCCAATTACCATAAAAAGATGGTGGGTTTAAAACCATCTTTAAAAACCTTGAAGTTACTTGAAAATCATGATCTACTTAACCACGATAAATTGAACTTCTTGATCGACCTACATCAAAAGAAACCGGAGGCAATCAAGCAACTGTTACAGGACAGTGACATTGATCCTCTTTCTATTGATATGGAAGACAAGACCAAGTATGTCCCACAACAGCGTACCGTCAATGATAAAGAGCTGCTTCTGGATGAGGTACTGAACAATATCAGTGAATCTCAGTTCTACGAACGCACTCTCGATGTCATCGGTAATAAGTGGGACGAACAGAGTCGAAAAGCCATTGCCGATACTCCAGAGTTGATTGCTATAATCAACTCCCACATGGAGAACGGTATTTTCGACCAGGTAGCACAGGCTGTAGCCTATGAACGAAGTATCGGTAATCTGACCGGTGTCAGCGAACTGGACGCCTACCAGCGAGTAGGGGCGCACATGCACGAGAACAAATTGTTCAAAGGTGCCACTGAGCAGCCTCCTGCGGTAAACCAGCCTAGCCAAGTCCCGGCCGCCCGTGAATCGCTCACTGCACAGCAGCAGGAAGAAAAAGCACGACAGGAGCGTAAGAGAGCAGCAAGCCCTTCACGACAGGGAGGAGGCGCAGGTAAGCAGAATACGACCTACAATCCTCTCACCATGTCGGACGAAGAGTTTGAAAAAATCAACAAATTGAATCTCTAAGCCTCACGGCGGAACGGAATAATTTATGCCCAGACAGTATATGGATCCGGCAAATGGATTCGCTTCGGATATCGGTACTCAGATCCGGATTGACCATTTTATCAAACAGGCTCTTATCGAGCTGAAAAAGGAAACCTATTTCGGGGCATTGGCGGATACTACGTCCATGCCTAAGAACATGGGTAAAAAGATCAAACGCTACCAGTACATTCCGATGCTGGATGAGCGCAACATCAACGACCAGGGTATTGACGCGTCCGGTGTGACCATCGCCACCACCGAATACTTCGTCACTTACCCCCGTGACGTTCTGGCCGTTGCCAATGCTTCCAAAACTACCGCAGCTGCCGCCATCAATGACAACGTGGACGCCACTCTGGTAGCAACTGCCGGTGCCGACGATTCCGCTGGTACTGGTTTCGCTACTCTGACCCTGGTTGGGCCGCTGACTGCGAAGTACCTGAATGCCACCAAGAAAAATGCCGTTACGGCTCTTAACTTGGGTGTTACCGTACTGCCTGGGTACGGCAACCTGTACGGTTCCAGCAAGGACGTTGGTACCATCGTCGGCAAACTGCCGGTATTGTCCGAAACCGGTGGACGGGTTAACCGTGTCGGCTTTACCCGTGTGGAGTTGGAAGGCTCCCTCGAAAAATACGGCTTCTTCGACGAGTACACCAAAGAATCGATGGACTTCGATTCCGATGCCGAACTGGAGCAGCACATTAACCGCGAAATGCTCTTCGGTGCCAATGAGATCACCGAGGATCTTCTGCAGATCGACCTGCTCCACGCAGCCGATGTAGTGTACTTCGCCGGTACCGCTCTAGAGGATAGCGATATCTCCGGTGCGTCGGGGGCCGTTACCGAAGTCACTTACGGTGACCTGTCCCGTCTGTCGGTGGAACTGGATAACAACCGCTGTCCGAAACAGACCAAGGTTATTTCCGGTTCCCGCATGATCGATACCCGCGTCATCCGTGGCGGCCGTATCATGTTCATCGGTTCCGAGCTGATCCAGACCATCGAGCAGATGGTCGATTACTTCGACAACCAGGCGTTCATTCCGGTAGCGCATTATGCCGATGCCGGTAACGTTGTAAACGGCGAGATCGGTTCCGTGGGTCAGTTCCGCATCGTAGTCGTTCCCGAGATGATGCACTTTGCCGGTGCCGGTGCAGCCGAAGGTACCAACGCCGGATACCGTGCCACCAACGGGCGTTACGATATTTTCCCGATGCTGGTTGTCGGGGATGCCGCCTTCACCACTATCGGTTTCCAGACCAGCGGCAACTCGGTTAAATTCTCCATCAAACATGCCAAGCCCGAATCGCCCGAAGCCTACGCCAACGATCCTTACGGCGAAACCGGCTTCATGTCGATCAAGTGGTACTACGGCTTCATGAAGCTGCGCGGTGAGCGCATTGCCGTGTTAAAAACCGTAGCCAAGCAGTAATTGGTAAATAAGTAAGGAGGGCTCCTCTGCAAAGCGGGGGAGCCCTTTAACTAGGTCGTCCGACACTGACAAGGACAGGAGAGCAGCGATGAGTGAACAACCCCAGAACGACATCAACACCTCGGAAGCAACTATGGAAAGCGAAGAAACAGCGCCTGCGGTAGATGAATTGTCCCTACTTAAAGAGCGCGCCACTCTCATGGGAATTCGGTTCAGTCCCAATATCGGTATCGATACATTGAGAGCGCGCATCGAGGAGAAAGTAAATCCTCCCAAATCAAGCGAATCCACCATCCTTGGCCAGTATGCCGGGGAAGAGTATGCCACCATACAGGATGCAGAAAATGCTGCAGCCGGCGCAAAGGTAGAGCCCATGAAAGCACCCACCCCGTTGCAGCAGAAAATGGCTCGTCGTGATAAAGCTCTCAAACTGGTTCGCGTTCGCGTCTCCAGTATGAATCCTCTTAGCAGCGCACTGAAAGGCGAACTTATTTTTGCCGGCAACTCCGAAATAGGCATGGTGAAAAAGTTCGTTCCGTTTAATGCCGAGCAAGGCTGGCATGTTCCCCAGATCATCCTGGATGTGCTGCGCAATAAAAAGTTTATGACCCACTATGAGGAAAAACAGGGTAACAAGAAGATCAAACGCCACCGGCTGGTTCCGGAGTTCTCCATTGAAATCCTGCCTCCGTTGACCCCGGAAGAACTGGAAGCATTGAAGCAGCGGCAGCTCATGGCAGAAGGCGGCGGCAGATAACCAGCAGATTGGAGTAAACCATGTCGATACGTTTGCAACCGGTAGACATGAATC
Organism: uncultured Sphaerochaeta sp.; assembly: GCA_964588005.1. Lineage (GTDB taxonomy): Bacteria > Spirochaetota > Spirochaetia > Sphaerochaetales > Sphaerochaetaceae > Sphaerochaeta. The sequence goes on along the minus strand of CAZPOJ010000018.1, from coordinate 12,306 downwards.
CGGCAGGATGGCCGGTATCTACCCTGGATCAAACCAACCAGGAACAGGGTATAGGTACCGAGGATAAGAAGACCCTCGCTACACCGCTTAAGACATTGACCACTGCGGCTGTGGATGGCGAAGGCGTTTTTGATCAGTTGATGAAATCGGTCAAACTGCACCTGGATGAGGAGTATTCCTCGCAACGGATTACCGGCAACGAATACAGCACCGTGTATCTCGGGGCATTAACGGCGGTGCTGCAGACCTCCATCCAGTTTCTACTGAACGAACAGCAGGTGCATCATATCAATGCGGAGATTGGTTTAATCCGTCAGCAAACCGTTACTGAGCTGGCCAACACAGACGATAATATTCCGGCAGGACTTGGTTTCAACCATATCCCGCAGGAAGTTACGCCTATTCCGCCGATTAGTTAATAGGAGTACGTACTATGGCATCGGAACCTGTAACTACATCGCCGCATTACGATCCCTCCCTTACCTACACACCGCCTATTGGCAGGCTGCCGGTATTGGGTAAAATGCGCGCGGAAATAGATCGTTTGCGGGCCGCTACGGCCAATGATCTCAACATGATCATCAACAGAGATCTGGCTCAGACAGACAGCCATGACAAGATCACTGCCGAGATTGCCAATGAGAACACGCAGACGGCGGATAACACCCGCAAGATCACGGCGGATATTGCTGCCCAGGAAGCACGTACCCAGAACGAAACAGATAAAACCGCAGCCGAAATCGTCTCGATGCAGGCGGCTACGGCAAACGATAACATCCGTACTGCCAATGACACCACACGGGCTACAAACGACACGAACCGCACGATTGGTGAGTTGGATGCGTTGGCTTCCAAGAACGACGCAGAGGTCAACCTGCTGATCCAGAAACGAGAAACCGAACTGGCGCAGGTAAGCGATCTGGTTTCTACCGGTACAGTCGCCGGTATCATTGGTAAGCAGAAAGCCTTGTACCAGAAACAGACCGATGGTTTCGATCGAGATGCAGAACAGAAACTAGCCAAAATTATGGTGGATACCTGGTCGGTACGTCAAACGACCGATGGTGCTCTGGCAGATCCGGCCGGCATTAGTGATGCGGATATTGCCACGGTACTGAATAAAGCCAAAGCGGGTATCTCCATTACTTAACGCGTAGATAGGATTACTGTTATGGGTCTGTTCAGTAGCGAAAAGAAGATCACGGTATCTTCTGCGGCTATGCACTTGGCCGATGTTGAAAGCATGAGCAACCCTGTCAGTGATACTATCATTGAAGCTATTCTGACCAGCGGTGTGCCGGTGGCATCCATGCAGAATATCACCGGTAATCTGTTAACAGTGCACACTCAAGGACTCTTTCTCAAAATGGAACGGGCGTATGATTACGCCCGGGATCACTACAAGCTGGGGTTGCCTTCCGGGGCAACCCTGGCTATGCCTTTGCTGACCAGCAACGAAGTCAAAGCGCACATTCTAGCCGAAACCGGCTATCCCTATAATATCGATATTACAGATTATGAGTATGCGCCTTATACGCCTAAACTCGCTATTGCCGCTTTTCTGCGCAATGTCCGTGGTTTTGATCCAATCGAGCAGGAAATAACCGTATGGCCAGAGGGTACGGTATTTACTTCTTATTGGGGTGAAGATACTTCGCAGTATCAGCGTCGAGTTGTAATTGATACAGTGACAGTTAAAGAAGATGAAGTCACTGCTTTGATTACCTATCGAAAATACATTTATCGTCCTGTTCGTTCAAATAAAGATATCATTTATCAATGGGTGGATGATGGAACGATTACAGAAGAAACAGCTATACCAGGCGCTGTAACAGGAATGACGTGGGAAGGGGATTGTCTTTTTACTTTATACCGTAAATATGATCAACAAGGCGTGGTTCAAAATGAATATATCTCTTGGGTCTATCATTTGGATACCTATTTGTACCCGGAACTGCACCCGGATGTAGAGCAAGAGCCGTCTACCTATATGCCGGTAATCCCTCTTCGTTATAACAACAAAGATTTAACACGGCCCAGCGAAACTGAATTATATTTGACCAGTAAAAAGCTGCTGCAGAAAGTGGATCTCAAACTGGAAGCTTTAGGCGACCAGTTGAATAAAAACCCAGGTATTGCAGAGATTGATCATGCGTATGTCATGTTCGGCGTTAATGTGCAGACAGAGCATATTCCCTCTTTATTCTATTTAAATTGCTATTTCCATCAATTGATGGCAAACCAGCGTGCAGATGAAACAGAATTCTTGGCAGTATTGGCGAATCCCGATTACAACGATGAGCCCTTTACTACCATAGACACAAACTCTCTGGCACGCTTGTTCAAAGGCGAAACCGATTCTTTGAAAGAGTATGGTTTGTCTTTGGATATACGCTATGATTATATAAAATCTCAGGTTACTGATGAAGTTATAGGACGCGTAGGATACGCTACTAAAGAAATTAAGCCTTATGATGTAACAATCCATTACAATAATTCCTTTTTAGGTACTGGTACTGTAACTATTATCTCAAGACGACGACGCAAGTTAGTCCTTCGCGCGCAAATCAATGCTGCCCAGGTACGTACTGTAGAAGTGTATAATCTGGGCACGATCAATACAATTTATAGAGGGAAGAGTAATAAAGTTTTCCTGCAAAATATCCAAAATAATGAAGACGAAAATGGTTTGATTATTCCTATACAATATCAGTTTTCTCGGACCGTTTTTGCTAATATGCAGGACATGAATTCTTTTTACGCAGACACTATGCTGCTTATTGTTAACAGCTATAAAGTAACCAGAGTTAAATGGTACCAGAAAGGGTTTTTTAGAATTCTGGTAATGGTAGTTATGATTGTTATCGCAGTATGGACAGGTCAAGCTTATTTGGCTAAAATTGGTGCCGCTTATGCTGCTGGAGGCGTTGTAGCTGCTTTAACATTGATTGGCAAAGGGGTCTTGCTTTCTTTGGCTATCAGTTATGCAGTACGTTTTGTAGTAAAAAATTTTGGAGAACAACTGGGGATCTTTGGTGCCATGCTTGCAATGACTGCAGCAGTTATAGCATCCAAAGGCTTTGGATTACTGGGAACAGCATCAGAATTTATGATGACGACTTGTAACTATATGCTGCAAATCTCGTCGGCGCTAATTTCTTCCGCCAATGAGTTTTTGCTGGAAGCCGGCGCCAAAATTCAAGAGAATTATGCCGCTTTTACGGAAAAGATGGGCGGCTTGTGGGAGGAGTTGGATGAAATAAAAGATTTATTGCAGTGGAAAGCCGATATCGATCCATTGCTCTTTACAAAGCCAGAAAGATTACGCATTCTACCGAATGAAAATCCTACAGCGTTTTTCTCACGTTGTCTGGGTTTACCTGATAACTCGATGTTTCCGATCCATGACGAGATCCCCAATTTCTTCGATATGAGATTACGTCATACAAAAGACTTAACGCCCGATTTGTACGGACTTAATTCCTTCGCATAGAAAGGATCACGCATGGCTACTTCAAGTATACCCTCCCTCGACACCTCTTTGACCGATGCAGTGAGCAGCATGTCGAAATGGACAATACCTGGTGGTGCGCAGACCAATGCTTTCAGTTTTTTAAACGGAGCAAACGTTGCAGGGAACACCGGTTATTCCAATTTTGCCAATGGGGTAAATCCGGCTTTGGATAGCTTCTCTCTGTTTCCCAATGCCAACAAGTCTTCCGGTACAGGCTTCTTGAGCAGCTTTACACCAGACCAGGGTCTACCGGAAAAACAAGGTGGCTGGATGCAGGGAGCCAATCTGGCTATCGGCGCGTTGCAGGCTGGTACCGGAATTTACAGTGCCATCCAGCAAGCCAAGATGAACGACTTTATGAAGAGTTACTACAAAGACCAGATGAATCTGATGAAGACAGACTTTGCCAACTCGGCACGTTCCGCCAACGAAGCTCTGGCCGGCAAACAGCAGCGCGTTCTGTCGGCACAAGGATACGCCACGGACAGCGAAGAAATGCAGCAGGGTGTTGCTGCACACATGGCCAAATGGGGCGCAAAAGAAACCGTATAAGGAGCGAGCGATATGGCAGCATCCACTCCGTTTTATGACAAGTACGGTGGTTTCGGCTCTCCTGATTTCAAGTCTATGATTGCCGGTCAATCTGCCGTAGACAACAGCGTAAACAACGCTTTTACCCAGGTAAAGGATCTGCTCAGGCAGACCGAGGATATCTATAAAGAAAACAATACCCTGAACGTGCAGGAGTACCTGCAAGGCAAGTTGCAGCAGGAAGGGCTGGGTGCGCAACCTATCGACAAGACGGCCATCCAGAAGCAGTTCGGGAATATGATCAACATGGACCAGGTTATTGATTCTTTCGCTACGGAAAAACAGCAAATGGAATCGGATGCCATCAATACTGCTGCTATGGAAGCGTCAGCCATTAAAGATCCGCTGCAGTCCCGTCAGGCATTTGCGCAATCCTTAAGAAGTGCAGGGGCCAAGGAAGAGCTCGTTTCTAAAGCTTCGCAGAATTTCGCGGATATGAACGCTTTGCGTTTCACTGATTACGAGATCGATCAAACCCGTCAGGCGAATGAACGGGAAACAAACCTGTTTGCCGAGGTCAGTACAAAAGGCGAAGAGATTGCGGATCAGGCTATTGTCATGCTGACCAATGATCTTCCGGAAGACCAGCGAGAAGCAGCCAAGCAGAAGCTGTACACTGCTCTGGAGGAACGCCGGAAGCTGACCGACGATCAACGCAACAACATCGAATACTATGTAAGCCTGGAAAAGAACATCGGAGACCGCAGGGTGCTTGCAGCCAAGACTAACCTGGAAAAGCTGGAAAATGCCCAGGCTACTCTGCAAAAAACCGGTGTATCCGAAGAAGCCTACAAGCTTGCTGATAATATCGTTGCTTCTGGTTTGGGTAATTCAGTACATGCTGCGATAGGCAATAAAGTCAATAACTTTGTTGAAAGGAATCTCGGAGGAAAGGGTAATGACACCGGGCGGGTCAAAGCGATGTATGACCATCTTATCAATGACCTGAAAGTTGACGCCAAGGATGCTAATGCCATTTTAGCTCTTGCGTTCAACGAAGTGTACGAAGGTGATCGGTTCTTTGGTAACAACATCTCTGATGATGGTTTAGATCAGATGGATGCCCGTGTGGAGGAGCTTGGCCAGAACATGCTGGATCGCTATGCCCTTATCGGAGAGATCACCAAAGCACGCAGCAGGGTTTCTGAGACCGAACTGTCGGCAGAGAATAATATCACTAACCTGCGCAAGACTCTAACCGAGGCAGGCAAGGCTACCCGTTTGCGGGTGAAAGGTGCTCTGAACATCGATGACACCTACAACAGGGATTACAGCAGCAACAGACAGGCAGCTTCCGGTACCGGTAACAGCCGCCCGTTCATTATCGCAGGGACAGACATAGGGGAATATGCTACGGATCCGCCGCACGAGCAAAACGTGCTGAGAATCTATAACGGTATTCCTACCATTCGTACAACGGAACAGGCTGATACGTACATTCAAGGTAAAGCCTCCGGTAGCCCGATCACCGGAGAGATGGTCATGAAGTACGCCAAGAAATACGAAGTGTCTCCGCGCTTGTTAATGGCGATGATGCAGCAGGATTCCAGTTTCGGTACCGCAGGAAAAGCTATCCGCACGCAAAACCCGGGCAATGTCGGTAATGACGACACCGGCAGGGAAGTAACCTTCTCTACCTGGGATGCCGGTGTGGAAGCCGTAGCCAAATGGCTCAGTAATCACAAGGCATCTTCCGTAGCGGCAGCAGGAACAAAAACCAAAACTACGGACGATGCTCCTCCTAAAATAGATATCACCAGCGATGCGGTGAAAGAGCAGGCGAAAAAGCGGATGCAGGAAGGTACCGCAACACCGACTACTCCTACGGACGGTGTAGACGACAAGAGCAATTCAGAAAGTATCGGTTTTTTTAAAGGACTGATGCAGAAATACCGCGATGGACAGGAAAGATCCAAGAAGCTCCTGGACAATGTTCCTACCCGTAGAGAACGTGTTACTGCTTTGAAAAAGATGTCTGCCCAGGATCAGAAGAAATACCTCGACAGCATCGCGGTACGCTTTGGCAAGAAATACGCAGACAGACTCCGTGCTGAAATGAAATAAGGATCCCTATGGCAGAAAGAGTTTTATCAGATACTCCGGAATGGTTTGATAAAAACATTCCCGACGAGCACAGGGAAGCTGCCATCGAACTCGACTTCGAGCGTTTGATGGGCAAGGACGAAGACTACTTGAATGCCGATGCTGCCATGCAACAGGAGTTCCGTGCGGCACATCGGCAACTGGTGGAAGATGCTGCGCTGAAAAGCAAATTCAATCCTTTAAACCAACAGCGTATCGAAGATCAGCAAGCTACCGACAAGAGCGGCTTCATTACCAATCTTCTCAATACAGGTAAGCGTTCTCTGAAAAGTACCGCTACCCGTACTACCATGTTGGATGACCTGGTTGGTCGTCCCGATGAGAATTACGCTTCCCAGGTGGCTACCTATCTGCAGAAACAATCAGCAGCTCCCGTGACCAGGGAACGTATGAAACTGGCCCAGGACATGAAGCTGTGGAACGAACGCACGGACAAAAGCGGTTTATTCGGGGATGTGGTGGCTACTGCCAAACTCTTCGCAAGTAATCCCAAGGGTATTCTGGATGTCGCAGCGGAATCTATAGGCTCCATGGCTTCCATGGCTGCAGGTGCCAAAGCAGGCGGTGCAACGGCTGCATTGATTACCGCCGCAACCGGAGGATGGGCAGCACCTGCTGCCCCTTATATTACCGGCGCCGGTATGTTCACCGCCGAGGCTGCCGATGCCGCTTCGTCCAAGATGGTGGAAAAGATCCAGGCTACCTTGGATGAAAAGGAACTCGCTTACACACCGGCCAACGTACAGATGCTGTTGGATAAACATCCGGATCTGATCGAGCAGGTACAGAAGGATTCCTTGGTTTACGGTGGTGTGTTGGGTGCTGTGGATGTTGCGCTGGGTGGCTTCTTTTCCAAGATGGCCAGCCTTCCGACGAAAGCTGCCCGCAAGGCGGCCGTGCGCAGCATGGACGACGCAGCCAGGGCAATGCTTTCGTCGAAGGCGGCCGAGCTGGGAGTATCGGTAGAAAAAGTAACTGAGGACTTCATCAACAATACTGCCAGACAAACGCTGGCTGCCAGAAGCTTTAAAAGCAAACTCGGAAGTCATGCGCTCAGTTACGCCGGTGAAGTAGCCAGTGAACCCGCATCGGAATATGCTGCCTCCAAGTCGATCGGGGATGTCACGGCAGAAGATCTTATCTATGAAACCATGGGTGGAATTGGTGCCGGCCCCATAGGAGCTGCAATCAATACGGCAGCTTTCGGTACCAAACTGGCCAAGGACAAGACCAAAGCCTTTACCGAAAAGATCATTACCAGTACCCCGGAATCCCGGGAAACTCTCAAGCAACTTAAAACAGAAACCAAAGCAGATAAAGCCCGCAGCGATGCGCGCAATCAATACGATTTCAAAAAAGACATAGCCGAAGTCGAGGTCGATGATCCTCGTATTGCTGAGTGGTCTGACGCATCCAATAAAGAAAAATACAATCCGGCCAAAGCCGTAGCTGCCCTGAGCAAGTTCACGGACAACAAGGAAGCAGTAAACAAAGCCGAAGCCGTTTATTACGAGACCCACAAGGCTGCCCTGGAAGTAAATGACAAACTGACGGTCTTTACAGAAAAAGGCGTTGAGAATCTGGATGCGCAGGAAAAGCAACAATACGCTGAACTGACCAAACAGATGAACGCCAAAGTAGCGTTGCTCGACCAGATCAAGCCACAGATTATGCAGATGCGTGAGACCCGTGCTGCAAAGAAAATTGAAGTGAAAACTGCGGCACCCGCAGAAGTGGTCTCGCATGTGGCGGAGACTTACGGCAGTAGCCAGGCAAGCCTGAATATCAATCAGTTGGATACCCTGTTATCCCGCAACGATTTACCTGATGCGCAAAGGACGCTGATCCAGGCAATAAAAGAAGCAGAGGAAATCCGTCAGACCATTGAAACCTCACGCCCGGCAAGATCTTCCAGTAAGACTCTGGCGCAGGTGCGGGACGATGTGTACAGCGGTACCAAGGAGTACAAAGGCATTGATGCGTTTAAAACCGCTATTGCCAATTTCCTGCATCCTTCGGTGAATAAACAGGATCTCGCTTTAGCAGAGCTGGAAAGCTTAAAGAAGTTCCGCGATTCCCATCAGAAGAAGCAGCAAAAGCTGACCGAAGCTTTCGAGAAGATAAAGCAAGTATCCTTCGATCCACAGACAGAAAGCCGTCCGGAGATCAAGGTATACGCAGGCGGTACGGCTTACAACATCCACAGGAATTCAGGACGGTTGATCGAAGCGGTCAACAATGAAACGATCGCCCTGCAGAAAGAAGTTGTTGCCGCTGAAAAGCTGATTGCTGCCAAATCGGCGGATCCTTCTGCGAAAGTCGCAACCGGTGTTCTTCCCACGGCGTCAAAGAAAGAAATCTTGGAAGCTCTGGTTACCGAAGGCAAGGCTACCAAAAGAGCCGGTGGGTATTTCGTGCATCCTGATGCTGCATGGGATTCCGTCAACATGGCCGGTACCATGCGGGACGGTACGGTGTATGTGCATACCGGTATCTCCGCCAAGTTTCTCAGTGGCGATGCCAAGGTGACAGAAGACCTGAACAACAGAAAAGCTCCCATGTTTGAGGCCATGGGAATTGATGTTAACCAATTTCGCACACTGTTCTCCAGCAGAAAGGAATTGAACGCTTTTCTGTTCCACCATGAGCAGAGCCATAAAAAGAATAACGACAAGGCCAAGTATCCAAGGAAAGCCGATGGTACGTATGACATCACTTCCGAGGGGGCCATGGCCATTGAACTCAGGGCAGCGATGGATGCCCTTACCGATGAGCAGAAGAAAAAACTTTCTGCTTTGGTTGAAAGCAATAAAAAAGCCGTTGATACAGATCCTGTAACGACAGAACAGGAAAAGGAGGAGATTTCTGTCAAAACATCGCAGGAAACAGGGGGTAAAAAAGAATCGACTCCTGTGAATAATGCTGATAGTGTCTCTCCCGATATCGACACAGATACAGCCCTCGAAGAAGCCGATCCTACGGCGATGCAGTTGACTTACACGGATATACATGGTGAGCAGGTAACAAAGTCGTACAACGAAGCCATGGTGGATATTTCCAACCAGTTAAAAGACACCGTAAAAATCCTTCGGTGTCTTGGTGTGAAAAGATAAATTCGTTATCATAGGTCATTCATTTTAACCCTGCACTTTTAATAGGACATTCATGACGACTGCGATCTGTGATAAAGGCCCTATTCTGGATACGCTTTTAAACAGCATGTCTGAGCTACAGAAAGACCAAAAGGTAATGGTTAATGCTCTCGTCAGTATTGCTCAACACCAGGAACGTTTGGTAGCTCTTGCCGATAAAACAGAGGAAAACAAAAACAGCATTACGATGCTATTCAACTTACAACGTGAATCGGAAGCACACCTATCCAATGCAATAAGAGACATTGAACAAAAATTAAATCTTCATATGTTGAATCATCCGTCCATGGAAAACTGCAAAGTGAATGGGCTGTTCTCCCAAGGCAAGGATGACAAGTTCAGTAAAGTGCAGGTCACCGTGATCGTTACGTTTATCCTGTTTATGGCCACGCAAATTTGGGAATTCGTCCGATCAACTCTTGCTGTTTTAAAATCTCTGGCAGGGACATGAATATGCAGATCTTTTATCAGGCGCACGAGTTTACATCGCAGAGAGAAGGAAAAATCTCGATGGATCCTCATGATCCAGGCAACTGGACAGGAGGCAAGGTAGGCAAGGGAAATCTTGTCGGCACCAACAAAGGGATCTCTGCTGCGGCATATCCCGATCTGGATATCATGGGCCTTTCCGACGCAGAAATAAGGGCCCTTTATTTCAGGGATTACTGGCTGCGCAGTGGAGCCGCACGGTTTGCCAAGAAGTATCCCGCACTCGCCTGCCGGCTGTACGACCTTTCGGTTAACTGCGGTGTCACCCGGGCATCGAAGTTTCTGCAGCGCGGCGTTAATACGGTATGTACCGGATATGTTGCAGCGACTAGGCAAGCTCCTTGGAGACAGGCCATAGCACGGATTACCAATGGAAAGCCTCTGCTGGTGGATGGCAAAGTAGGCCCTATCACGGCAGCAGTTATTACTGCTTGTCCTCATGACAATGCCTTACATGCGGCGTTATGCGGAGAAGCGTACAACCATTATAAAGAAGGAGATCCAGGGAATATAGCCGGATGGCTTAACCGCCTGAATACTCCTATTATTCTCCATGGAGAGGAAAAATGAAAAACTTTTTGTTGAAAAAACTGCTGGGATTTGTCGGCAGGAAAATGGACGGGAAGAAGACCTACGCAGGCGCCATAGGCAAGATCCTTACCGGTGTGGCTACCTGTTGCAGTGGGTTGCTTGGTTTGCTCGGAAACATCTTTCCTGATCAAGGTTTGCCGTATGTGGAGCCTGAGTATGCCTATACTATGCTGGCTACCGGCGCGTATGCTGTCTTCTCTGGATTGCAAGGTGTCGGTATCGGTCACAAGCTGGAAAAAGCAAAGGAGAATGTCAATGAATTTTCCAGATAAAGTCACCGTCAAGAAAACGGTTCGGTGCAACTGGGAAGACGCAATCATACGCTTTTTTCGCAAACTGAAAAGGAGATGCTTATGTGGGAAAAAATGAAATTCTTCCTGTCGGACGTATGGGTGTTCTTGCAGCCTTTCGTGAGACAACTGCTTTCGGATAGCGGTAAAGTCTTGGCGCGTGCAGCCCTTTCTGCTGTTACTGCCGTAGCACAAAATATGATCGGCAGCACCAACGAGGAAAAGCGTCAGGCCGCTTTCGAGATGATCCTGGATGATCTTAAAGTCTCCGGTATCGAGATCGGTACTTCCGTGATCAATGCTGCCCTTGAAGCCGCCGTGGTCAAAATGAAAGCCAGTCAGTAACCGAAAAGGACGTAATCATGAGCTTATACTCTCTTAAAGGTATTCCCCAGGAAATAACTCTTACCACAGGGTCGGTTGCATCTCCGCGTATGTTCAACGCACACTACGTTTTGATTCGTCCTACGGTGAATGTTTATGTTGCTGTGGGGCCTAATCCAACGGCAGTGGCTGATGGCAATATCTGTCATTTTATCGGGGAAGGGGAAATGTTCCCTCTGCAGGTAGAACACACAGACAAGCTGGCGGCTATTCCTGCTACCGCTGCTGAAGCCGGTGGCAAGGTACGTATTTCCTCCATAGGATAAGCAAAAGAGGGTGGGTATGGAACACGGGATTGGGCTTGGGCTTGGCTTTGGCAAGGGCGGCGGCAATAGTTTGCGCAAAAGAGAACGACTTTACGCCATCAACAACTCCGGCGAACAAGAACCAGCCTACGATCAGAACGGCGAGCCCATTTACACCAAAAGGGAGTCTTGATCCATGGGAACTCTGAATTTTACCTTCGACCAGCTTAACGCCGCCATCACCAACATGCTGGCGCTGACCGGCGACATTGGCGCAGCGACCCAATCCAACTACGTTGGTGCTGCCTATAACATCACCACCGATACATGGCAGCGACTCGGTTCCGCACAGGGGCTTGCCGTTGGCAGCTTCCCTGGCACCTACATATCACCGATCTTTCAGCGTTTGCGCCGTGTTGTCCTTGCTGATGACGGGACTGTTTACAAGGGCGTAAGTTGGGCCGATTTCACCAAGCACGATGACGGTACGGATGTGGCGCTCGACGGCACCAACGGTCAAGTCATGATGGAGTACCTCCCGGCCTACGTCAAAACCGGCATCTGGGGAGATTGGTATTTTATTCTGCTCAGTCACCTGCCGCTGGAGGGGTTCGCCCTGCATCCGGTGTTTGCTGATTCATCGGCGGTGTATCTCGGAGCCTACGAAGCCAGTGTCTACAACAGCAAGCTCTGTTCCATCGCCAAAGATCCGGCAGACGGCACCAGTCCTGTTTGGCCGGTTACGACCCGCGCCGGAGCTTGGGGGCATGCCGGCCTGACCACGGAGGTAACCGATACCCTGGCCGAGGCCCGCGGCGCAGGCTGGCAACAGGCCGACTTCATGACGCGGCATTGGGAACGCTTGCTGATGCTGGTCGGGTTTGCCGGGTGGAATTTCCAGACTATGGTCGGAACCGGGCGCACGGCATTGACCGATGGAGGATGGA